>CAYGHZ010000011.1:0-2338 GCA_964349635.1 uncultured Candidatus Marinamargulisbacteria bacterium | reverse complement strand
CCGCCTGTACGACATCCATCTGCTTGTTCATCGTCTCTATGCCATAGCGAATCGTAAAAACATCCGGCGTCACCCACACCTCCGCGTAACCGGACACCGTGACCTTGGCCGTCTCGGCTAAAACGGACGAAACGCCTACCGCTAACGCGACCACAACACCCAACACTATGCCCGTAATTCTTCGCATCGGTTTACCTCCTAAAGCTCTACAGCAGGGATTTTTCGAATCCCAGATAAATTACAACATCCTGAAAAAATTGTCTGACAAAACCGAAACGCAATTCCAGCTTGGCGGCGCTGGACGGAGTCACCTGATATCGAACTCCGCCTCCCAGATATAAATCCGTAGTCACGGATTTCCCTTCAAAAAAAGCCCATATTCCGGCATTCCCATAACTTTGATAGTCATTGGCGATCGTTCCAAAATCCCATAACCCGCCAAGCGAAGCGACCGTAACGGACGTCAGCCGCTCGGTCGAACTGTTTAAGGTATAAACAAAACCCACTCTGGCCTCCGCTCCCACGGATTCGGTGAAATACTGGGCCAAGGTCAGTCCCACTTCGGGACCGGAGCGCAACGTTCCGTTTCCAAATTTACGATAGCCCAACGCCGCAGAATATGAACTGGAGATATCTGCAGACAACGGCGAAACAACGGTCAAAATGATCAAAACACTTAAAAGTAATGTATTCATGGCTTCTCGATACGCGATAGGCGCTGATTGATATCGTCCAACTGTTTACGGACGGCGGCTAGTTCCGAGCTGAGCCGCTTAACAATCGCTCCCGGACCATCCAACGTCGTAATGGCGACGTTAACCAGCTTGAGTCCATCGTCCAAAGAACGGCTCCACGCTTTTCCTACCACATTTTGAAATTGCTCCGCTGTTAGTTGATCCGGCGCGACGGCGATACCCGTTCCATCGTCCAAGCCGGACGGAATTATATAATCTCCCAAATTAACCTTGCCTCGGACATAAACGGGAACCTGACCGATAAACGCCACCGGATGGTCATCCTGATCCTTGCCTTTCCAGTTACCCAAAACCACCGGCATAGAACTAATCACCATCACCTTTTGGGCGCCCAATGTCTTTTTCGTAATAGCGCCGCCAAATACTCCGACAATTTCCCCTCCTTTGATGACCTCTTTTTGATTCAACCGCGGCAAATATTCCGCGTAGTCCGCCCCGGCGGATTCCAACTTCACGCCCGACGCCATTGTAAAATCGTTGGTCTGCCCGCTGATCGCTCCGATCAAATTATTATTTTCTTCAAAAAATCCGATGTAATTATTTTTCTTATCGGCCTTGGAATTGATATGCACCGCCAAACCGCCGGCCGTATTGGTTTTTTTGCCTTTTGCCTCGTATCCGTTGCGCAGCTCAAACGCATATTTCTCATTGCTTATCGAGGTATAAAGCAACGTGCCAACAATATGGGTTTCACAGGTCGACGCTCCTCCGGTCGTTCCTATATATATAGTACTAAAACTGCTGGCGGGGGCATTGGTTCCGATATTGATGGCGTTGCCAAACAGATTCAGCGTACCGGTAGTCGTATTGGCCTCGATATTAACGCGGTTCTCCGCCCTTAACACCAGTCTCTGCTGACTTGAGGTGATACTTACATCTTGAATATAAGGAGGATTGGACGAAAGGGAACCAAACGTGATTTTTCCGTTCGATCCCACGGCCCCCGTACCGACAATACGAATCGCGCTGTTGTTGCCGCTTACTACCAGTTGATCCGAGGCAGAGCTCTGAAAGGACGCCACCCCAAGCTGCAGCTTTCCGGCGGAAAAATTCTGAGCGCCGGACGCCGAATTCCAGCCGGACGCCCAAGATAACGAATCGACCCCATCGGTGGACAACACCTGTCCGGACGTCCCTGCCGAATTCGGGAATTTCAACAGCGCCGATCCCAACCGCGTACGGCCCGTTCCGTTAGATTGCAAATCGACATTTCCGTTGGTTCCCGCCGTCAACACGATATTGGCGTTCGACGACACCAACAAATTGCCCTGCGTCGTCTTGATCCGGTATCCAAGCGTATCCAGTTCCGCTCCCAACCGCGGCGCAGTATCGCCGGACAGCGCCGTCAAATCCGTGGCCAGCGCCCATGCCGATCCGTTCCAACGCAACGTTTGGCCGCTCGCGCTTCCCCGATACAATCCAAATTGATTGTTGGCGTCTTTTACCAACCCCATATTCGTACTAGCTGTTGCGGCAATCGGCAGCGACGTCCAGGACAACGCATCACCCCCATCCGTGGATAACACCTGTCCGGACGTCCCTGCCGAATTCGGGAATTTCAACAGCGACGACCCCAGCCGGGT
>CAYGHZ010000010.1:1520-22947 GCA_964349635.1 uncultured Candidatus Marinamargulisbacteria bacterium | reverse complement strand
GGCTTAGAATCGGACTATTAATCTCCGGCCGCGGGTCAAATATGACCGCGATTTTGAAGGCCGTTCGGGCGGGAAAATTGACCGTTCAGCCCGCCGTGGTGATCAGCAACAATCCGGAGGCGACAGGGTTAAAGTCGGCGAAGGAGTTTGGCGTGCCGACGGTAGTGTTCGATCCCCGGTCGTTTCCGACCAAGTCCGATTACGAAGCGGCGATTGTGAAAGAGTTGCGGGATCGTGGGGTGGAATTGGTGGTGTTGGCGGGGTATATGCGGATTTTGGGGCCGGGGCTATTGCAAGCGTTTCCGGATCGGATCGTGAATATTCATCCCTCCCTTTTGCCGGCGTTTAAGGGGCTGAATGCGCAAAAACAAGCGTTGGACTATGGCGTGCGATTTGCGGGGTGTACGGCGCATTTTGTGAATGGGGAATTGGACGGCGGGCCGATTATTTTGCAGGCTGTGGTGGAGGTGCTTTCAACGGATTCGGTTGACAGTCTTTCGGAGCGTATATTAAAAAAAGAACATCAGATTTATCCGAAGGCGATTCAGCTTATAGCGGAGGGCCGGGTTACACTCAAAGGAAATATCGTATGCGTGCGTTAATCAGCGTTTCAGATAAGACCGGGATCGTGTCATTTGCCCGGGAGTTAATAAAATTGGGTTTCGAGATCGTATCGACGGGTGGGACGCAGAAAATATTGGCGGATAACCAGGTGCCGGTGATCGGCGTGGAATCCGTGACCGAGTTTCCGGAGATGTTGGACGGGCGTGTGAAAACGTTGCATCCGAAAATTCATGGCGGCATATTGGCTTTGCGGAAAAATAAATCGCATATGAAAACATGCGAGAAATATGGGATTGGATTGATTGATTTAGTGGTGGTGAATTTGTATCCGTTTTTGACGGAGCCTTCGATCGAAAATATCGATATTGGCGGACCGTCGATGATTCGCTCGGCGGCGAAGAATTTTGAGTCGGTGGGCGTTGTGGTGAGTCCGGATCGATATGACGCAGTGATTGGGAATTTGAAGAAGAATAAAGGGCAGTTGGATAATGAATTGAGGCGCGAATTGGCGGCGGAGGCGTTTCGGCATACGGCGATATATGACGCGGCGATTGCGAATTATTTTGGATCGAAAGACGAATTGCCTCCATTAAAGATGCCGATTTTGACCAAGATTTCGGATTTGCGATATGGCGAAAATCCGCATCAAAAGGCGGCGTTTTATGAGTTGGGGGGCCAAGAAGGCGTGCCGCAGCTTCGGCAACTGCATGGGAAAGAGCTGTCCTATAATAATATTGTTGATATTGAAGCGGCTTGGCAAATTGTGTCGGCGTTTGATATTCCCGGGGTGGCAATCATTAAGCATACGAATCCGTGCGGGGCGGCGGTGGCGGATGGTATTGCGCAGGCATATCAGCGCGCCTATGACGCGGATCCGGTATCAGCATTTGGGTCGATCGTGGGGTTGAATCGGCCGGTGGATTTGGAATGCGCTCAAAAGATTGCGGCGACGTTTGTGGAGGCGGTTGTGGCTCCGGAGTTTGAAAAAGACGCTTTGGCGCTTTTGAGCCAAAAGCCGTCGATTCGGTTGATTCGGATGAGTGAATTTGCCGCGAATCAAATGGCCTATAAATATGTCGCCGGCGGATTTTTGTTGCAAACTCCTGATGATTATTCGGTGAGCAAAAAAGAATTAAAAACGGTGACCCGGCGAAAGCCGACGTCGAAGGAAATAAATGATTTATTGTTTGCGTTTCGGTTGGTGAAATATATTAAATCCAATGCGATTTTGGTGGCGGCGGACGGGCAGTCGTTGGGGGTTGGAGCGGGGCAGATGAGCCGCGTGGAGGCAGTGGAGATTGCGTTGAATAAAGCCGGGAAAAACGCCAAAGGCGCGGTGCTGGCTTCCGATGCGTTTTTTCCGTTTAAGGATTCGGTGGAACTGGCCGCCAAGGCGGGGATCAAGGCGATTATTCAGCCTGGTGGGTCGAAGCGGGACCAGGAGTCGATTGAGTGTTGCGACGCCAATGGGATTGCGATGGTGTTTACGTCGGTGAGGCATTTTCGGCATTGATGGTTCGGCTTTTTCTTTTACTTCTTACTGTTGTTTCCTGCTCAGCCTTTGCTTCCGACGGCCCCTACGAACAGGCGCTTCGCCATTATTATCGGGGTGAATACAAGCCGGCCCTCGTGCAGCTTGAAAAGGTAGATGCTCACACGTTCCCCGACAAATGGGCGTTAAGCGCGATGATTTATTACAAACAAGATCTATTACCGTTCGCGCTGACGTCCCTTTCTCACTATAAATGCAGCGATGAGGAGCTTAAGCCGTATTTGTCGTATATGTACGGTCAGATTTATTTGAGAATGGGCGATCCAAAAAACGTGTTGGATCAGATTACCCGGTTTCCGGATAGCGAGTCGACCGCCTTTGTGCCGCTGAGGATGCGGTTGCAGTTGGCGTCGTACTATTTATATAAGCAAAATTTGGGTGCGGCGGTTGCGCATTTGGATAAGCTGGATAAGCAGTTGCCAACGTTACAGGGCAGCATCATTTATCCGGAGATGTTGAAAATGCGAACCGAAATTGCGATGGCCAAGCGGGATTTGAATGAGACAACCAAAGCGTATGGGCGATTGGTTCAACTGTATCCGGACTATGACAAGGGTCAAAAATTGTGGGGGCAGATTGGAAAGGCGTTTGCCGGGAAAATTAAGTTTTATGACGTGATGCCCGAAGCCAAAGAGCAGATGATTTTTCTTGAAAAAGTGTTTGCTGTGGGTAATTTTGGTCAGGTCATTCATCATGGCCAGTATTTTGTGTCGCATTTTCCGGCGGACGAGCGGATTTATAAAGTGTATGAAATGTTGGGGATCGCCCATTTTCGTTTTTATCAATACGAACCTGCCATGACGGCATTGCGTCAGGCGATTGCGTCGGCGCCCTCGAACCACGAGGCCTATACGGCGCGTTATTTCTTGGGTCGGGCGTATGAACGAACGGGCAGTTATCAGGTAGCGGAACAAATTTTGGGCGAAATTGTCGATGAGAAGCAATCGAATGACTATACGGTGCAGGCGCATTATTATCTGTGCCGCTTGTTTAAGCTGTTCGGGCCGGCAGGCCGATATGTGGCCAAGCTGGGGGCGTTTCAGGAAGCGTTTGGCGATCATGCGCTGTATCGGCGATTGGAATGGGAAGGCAAATGGGAAGAGCTTCAACGCTCGGAAACGACGGCCGAAAAACTGATGATGTTACAACGGTTGGTCAACGATCCCCAGCTATTTACCAAGTTGATTCGGATGTATCAGGGGTTGGGCGTTGGATTTGACGCCAAGAAGCCGGAACTGTTGACTCAGGCGTTGCAGCAGTATCCCTTGTCGCATTACACGTTGGAGGTGTTGCGTCAGCATGCGAAGTCTGACGATCTGCCGGCCTCAGGTAATGTGATTCCGATTCAGAAGTTTAATCGCCTCTTTGAGATGGGATTGGCGGATCTGGCGTTGGACGAATTGGGCTACGATCAGTCGTTTAGTCGAAAATTTTCGATCGAGATTTTGCGGACGCAACTGGCCATTTATTTGCGCAAAGGCGAATATGCCCGGGCGTTGGATGGATACACCCGAGGAGTCCCGTTTATGAACCGCTTTGTGGGGGATATTCCGGGGTCGCTGACGGAGTTGGTCTATCCAAAGGCGTTTTGGGAAACGGTGCAGAAATATTCTTCGGCCTATGGGGTTGATCCGTATTTGGCCCTGGCGGTGATGCGTGAAGAAAGTCATTTTAATCCGCTGGGGTATTCGCGCACATCGGCGGTGGGATTAATGCAAATTATTCCGCCAACCGGGAAAGGCATTGCTAAGGCTCTCAAGGTTCCATGGCGCGGAAACAAGATGTTGACGGAGCCGGAGGTGAATATTCGGTTTGGTATTTGGTATTTATCTCGCTTGCAAAATCAATATGGTGGCCGGATCCATTATATGTTGTCGGGGTACAATGCCGGCCCAAACATCACCCGAAAGTGGGTTGATCGCTTTGGCACCATGGATGTGGCGGAGTTTGTGAAACAGATTCCGTATAGCGAGACGCAGGACTACGTGCGCCGGGTGATGGATACGTATTTAATTTATAAGGTGTTGTATCAGACGTAACTCATCACAACGGCCCGAGAATTTTTTGCTTCGTCGCGATAGGCCAGTGTGGGGACGTTTTTATCCATCTGAAACGATAGATCACTAACGCGTCCGGCGGAAAATCCGTTTATGCCCACCGTTTCCCAGACGCCATCAATCAGCCGTTTAACGGTGGCTTTGCCGTGGGTGTTGAGGTCTTGAAAAGCCAGATACGGAATCCCGGCGGTTATTTTGAGACATGGGTAATAGCCAAATCCGGGAGTGCCTAGCGGTTCCCATTCTTTGTCCCGCCATCGCCATATCGAGAGCTGGCTATTTTTTGAAAGGTCTTGGATGGCTAAGAAAAGTTCGTCGCGATAGACCGTAGCGGGGTAGACGGAAAACGAAATCGATTGAACGCTGGTGATTGGTAACGGGCTTGAAACCGGCGCCCATTTGACGCCATCGAATTTTAAGGCGATGGCTCGCTTGGCGTTGCTTTCTTCGATGTAGGCGACGTAGATCGAATTGTTGCCGGCTTGAATCTGCGTGTCGCTTACAAAATAGGTTGAAAAGCCCGGTAGTCCAACATGTTCCCAGGTCGCATCGTTGAATCGCATAACGCTGGCTTTGTTATGGTGTTGCACGTCCTGGAACGCGACATGGGGGGTTCCGTTGAGCATCGCAAACGAAGTGAAATGCGCGTAGCCTTTCGAAAATCCCTCGTCGCCGACAGAATTCCATTCATTGTCTTCGTACGCCATCACAGTTACCCGATGATTAGCGGCAACGTCTTGATAGGCGACGAAGGGAATCTTGTTAAAGACCGATAATGATAAATAATTGGCGAACCCGTTGGAAAATCCGGGTTTTCCCACAATTTCCCACTGTTCATCCGCAAATCGTTTGACCGTTAATCGATAATGAACGGACGCGTCTTTGTAGGCTAAATAGGGGATCCCGTTCGCGATATCGAGCGAGAGATAGGCGGCGTAATCTGAAGACACCGATTCGCCGCCAATAGGTGTCCAAGCTGGCATCAGCGCAGTACCGCAATTTTGCTCATTTTCTTAACCGACTCGCCTCCGGCGGTGGCTTTGATAATGAGCACATAGACCCCATTTGGCACACTATCTCCCTGTTCATCTTTGCCGTCCCAGCTCACTGTGTCGTGGTAGCCCGCATAATCAAATAGATCCCACTTTTTAACTAGTTCTAAATTGAGCGAATAGATCAAAATCGAAATGTCGGCGTCGACCGAGTTTTGGTACAGAAATCGCGTCGATTCTTTGGCGGGGTTGAACGGGTTGGGCGCGTTGAGAATGGGAGAAAGTTGCAGAATCGACGTTTGTTTTAATGTAACGGAAGATTCCGAATGGTTTTTGAAAATATCGTCCGCTTCCAGTTTAAAGACATAGGCGGATTTATCGGCAAACGTAAGTTGCGCAAGATTAACGTTAAGCGTCCGGCCTCCTTCATAGGTGAGAGCGGGGTCGGCGAGCGTGAATTTAGAATCGTTGATTGAAAGAGCCAGGGAATTGAGGCTGACCGAGGTGTTTTCGGTGACTATGATCTTTATCGATTGCGTTTTTGAAATGAAGTCGTTTGTTATAAAAGGAAAGGTAATTCGAGGTCCCGAAATATCCCGAATCGGAACTTCAAAAAATCCGGTGGGAGCATTAGAGGGAAGGACGATCGTGTGTTTAATATCTTGAATTGTAAAATAATAACGGATGTTTCCGGTTGCGGTGGGGCCCGGAATTTTTGCCGTTTGGATCTTGCCGGATTTGGTCATCTTCTGAGTTTTTTGGGAGGCTGTCACATTATTCGTTGTGATTTGGAACGTGATGCTGGCCGAAGGATAAAACTCGGTGTCGACATCATCAGAGATGTTAAACGTTATGACCATTTCTTTTTTTATATCGAGAGTAGGTGGCTTGTTATGCGTTGCGTTTGGAGTGGCCGAGTCCAGGCTGGTAATCGCCAAATACGCATTGGGTATTCCGTAGCCGTAGAAAGGGTCTTTGCCCGCTGTTCCTTTGTCAGTGGCGGTTTTGGTTAAGACGTCGAAAACATCTTGGCGAGTCATGGTGCTTTGCGCTCCGATGAGTAATCCGGCGATACCGGCGACCTGCGGCGTGGCTTGGGACGTTCCGGTGATTTGCGCATAGGCGCTTGATCCGTTCGAAACATAGGTGGACCATATTGCCCTGCCGGGTGCTGCGAGACTGGCTGCGGTTCCGTGATTTGAGAAGTTGGCAAACGACCCATCGAGCTCGGTTGCGCTAATCGCCATTACGCCCGCGTAGGTAGCGGGAATATACGTATCGTTGGCGTTGACCGTAATGCTTTCATTTCCCATGGCGGCGACCAGGACGGCGTTTTGACTTAACGCGTAGGTGACGGAGTTGGAAACAGCGGTGTCGGAGCCTGCTCCTCCGAAACTCATGTTAATCACGCGCGCGCCGTTTTTTGCGGCGTAGGTGATCGATCCCGCGATCCCTGCACTGGTGAAGTCTCCGCCACCGGTTGACGATTGGTAGCCGGCCCGCAATGGCATAATGGGGCAGCTGGGCGCTGTGCCCGCGACGCCAACTCCGTTATTGGTCTGGGCGCCGACAATTCCGGCCACATGGGTTCCATGTCCGTGGAAATCGCTGGGATCGTTATCTTGAGTCGCAAAATCTTCGCCCGGCGCGGCTTCGCTTCCCGGCACGACAATAAAATCCCAACCCCTTATGTCATCGATGAAACCGTTTTGATCGTCGTCTATGCCGTTGTCGGCAATTTCTCCGGGATTGGTCCAGATCTTGTTTCGCAAGTCCGGGTGACGCCAGTGGACGCCGGTATCGATAACCGCGATAGGAACGGTTGCGCTGCCTTGTCCAATGTCCCATGCCGTTGGCGTATTTGTAACGGCGTAAAATGTTTGGCTGGTGTAATAGGGATCGTTGGGGGTAAAGCTGGCTTTATAAATATAATTCGGCTGCGCGTACTCAATTTGGTCGGAGGCCGAAAATTCTTGCACCAACGCATTAACTGAAACCGATTGTCCCAGGGTTAGTAGGTACATATTTTGGACCGGGGAGGGCGGTTGAGCCGGTTCGATGATGGATAGTCGAAGGGAAGAGACGTGTCCACCCATCGATTGAATATCCTGAAGCTTGTATTTATTGAATATAGGGTCTTTTTGCGATATTGCCGCCGATCCCGGCGCCGGAACAGATAGCGGCGTTTTGGTCTTAATGAGAATTTGGTTAGGTACCCATTCTCTGCCACTTAATAAAAACACCAGCAGCAGCCAGGCGGTTTTCTTGAGGATTTTCATGGGAGGATGATATTGTAGATTATCCGGAGACTTTTCCCAATGGCTGGCAAAAAATGGATATATTGGATGCTCGGCCTACTGATCGGGGCGCTGGTTATTTTGTTTGCGGTTTCCGTTGTCGTAAAAGAACAGTCCAAAAAAGCGGCCGAGTCATTTAAGGAAATCGAGGTCCATGGATCAACGATTGCCGGCTTCCAAAAAGGGAAAAAGAGCTGGGAAGTGCGGGTGGGGTACCAATGGACAGGCCAAAGCAAATATTTGATTTGGGGGGAAAATGTTTTTGACGGACGCTTGTTTGACTCGGCGGGGAAGCTGGTGGTCAGCGATCTAAAAGCCAGAGAAGTTCGCGTCAATTCGCGGTCCAAAATATTAAATGCGTTTGGAGCGATTAGCGCGACGTTTTTGCGGCGCCAGCCCAAAGCGGAGGAATGGGTGAAGATTTCCTGTGAAGAGCTGCGCTATTCCGATCCTACTAAAACGAGTTATCTGGCTAAAAATATTATGATTATTAAGGGGAAATATGTCATCCGGCCGCTGGGAGAAGTGGAAGTGAATCACGACCAAAATATTGCCTATGTTCGCGGCGGTTTTTTGATGGATTCGGATCGTTATTGGGTGAGCGGCAACGCCATGACCATTTTTATCGATGAAGACTATGCGGATATTATCGGTCCGATTCTGATGATGCGAAAAGGCGAGACCACCCCCGATCCGGAATTGGATCCGCGCGAAATTCAAATGCGTTCCAAAAATGCCTACATTATGGCGGATTTTATGACCTATCGCATGAAAAAAGACGATAACCGGCTAGAAGTCCGGCGCGGCGTTCATCTGATTCAGGACGACAAGGAAATGTGGGGAGAGCAGGGCTATTACAGCGAAAAAGACGATCTGTTTTATATACAGGGCAACGTGCGAATGATGTCGGGGTCGCTGGGTTGGCTAATCAATCGAAACCGAAAACCCAAAATCAAAAACGAGGAGTTTGCCAAGTCGATGGAAGAGCCGTTGGAATTCTCGTGTCAGTCGGTTCTGTTTAATTCCAAAACACGAAATATCGAACTATATGGCGACGTCAAAATTCATCAGCCCGAAAAATGGGTCAGTTGCCAGCGCGTGTTTTATGACGATCAACGGCAATCGCTTTTACTGGCCGGCAACGTCGTGGTGAAGCGAATGGGAGAAGAGACCTTTCGCACACGATCGTTGGCGATTGATATCGACAAAGAAACGGTGGAGGCGAGCCATGCGTTTGAGACGGAATTCAAAATTAAACGTAAAGAGAAGAAATAGAACGTTTTTCGTAATTCCGTTTAATAGCCTCGGCTAGCATTGGCGCAATGGATATGATTTTTAGTCCGTCAAAGCGCTTATGTTGAGGGATTTCGATGGTGTCGGTGACGACCACTTCTTTGAAACCTGCTTTGGATAATCGTTCAACGGCAGGACCTGAAAATACCGGATGGGTGGTGGCCAAATAAATCTCGTCTTTACAACCCATTTTGCGCAGAGTTTCCAAGCCTGATGTGACCGATCCGCCGGTATCGACCATGTCGTCGATCAAAAGCACTGTTTTACCGGCCACGTTTCCCACCAGGTTTACGATTTCAGCCACGTTGTGATTGGGTCGGGTTTTGTGCATAAATGCTAGTTCTGCGCGCAATCGATCCGCCAATCGTTTGGCAAATTTGGCCCGGCCTGCATCCGGGGCGACCACTACCAAATTTTGAAGATTTTTTTTCGAAAAATAATCAACAAATAGCGGAAGCGCAGTCAAATGGTCGACGGGTTGTGTAAAGAAGCCTTGAATTTGATCGGCGTGCAAATCGACGGTTATCAATCGGTCGAGACCAACTGCGGAAAGCAAATCGGCAATCAACCGGGACGAAATCGGTTCGCGGGGCGCAGATTTTTTGTCCTGACGCGCGTACCCAAAATGAGGAATGATGACGTGAATTTTGGCCGCGGACGATCGACGGAGCGCGTCCATCATCACGAACAGTTCCATATAATTGTCGTTCACGTGTTCGCCGGCCGTTTGCAAAATATAGACTTCGTATCCTCGAATCGATTCCTCAATTCGGGCATAAATTTCGTTGCTGCTGAATTTTGAAAGGGACAATCGGCCTAGATCGATGCCCAGACATTTCGCAATGTCCTGACCCAGCCCGGGATGGGATGAGCCGCAAAAGAAACGCATGTTATCAAAATGAGACTCAGACATTGAACTTTTTGTAATTGTTTTCAAAACGGTCTAACAATTTTTTTAACGTATCATCGAACGCTGTTTTGTCTGTCCATGTGTTTCGCGGGTTCAAGATGTTGGAATCGACACCTTCGACCGCCTTCGGAATTTTAAAGTTGAATAAAGGGAAGTTTTCCGTTTCGGCGCTATCAATGGCGCCATCCAAAATCCGATCGATAATAGCGCGGGTATATTTAAGAGAGATGCGTTTCCCGACTCCATAACCGCCGCCGCTCCAGCCAGTGTTCACCAGATACGCTTTTGCGCCATGGGCTTTCATTTTTTTGCCTAGAATTTCTGAGTATTTGGTGGGGTGAACCAAAAGAAACGGAGCACCGAAACAGGTCGAAAAAACGGCTGTCGGTTCCGTAACGCCAAGCTCCGTGCCGGCGACGCGGGCGGTGTAGCCGCTCAAATACTGATACATGGCCTGTTTTTCATCCAATAGAGAAACCGGCGGCAATACGCCGTAGGCGTCGCACGTTAAGAAAATGATTTTCTTGGGGTGACCGCCTTTTGAAACCGGTTTGACGATGTTGTCGATGTGATAGATGGGGTAGGAAACTCGGGTGTTTTCGGTTTTGCTTTTGTCCGCGAAATCAACATTTCCTTTGGAATCTACGCCGACGTTTTCCAGAAGCGCGTCGCGTTTAATCGCATTGTAAATATCCGGCTCGTTTTCTTTCGAAAGATTAATCGTCTTTGCGTAACAACCGCCTTCAAAATTGAAAATCCCTTGATCGTCCCAGCCGTGTTCGTCGTCGCCGATTAAAAAGCGGTTAGGGTCGGCGGATAATGTCGTTTTTCCGGTTCCGGAAAGCCCAAAGAACAGGGCTGTGTCGCCGTCTTTCCCCGCGTTGGCCGAGCAATGGAACGCTCCAATGCCTTTGAGTGGCAAAAAGTAATTCATAATCGAAAAAATACCTTTTTTCATTTCGCCGCCGTACCAGGTGTTGCCGATCACGGTCATGCGTTCGGTGACGTTGAAAGCGATAAACGTTTCAGAACGCAATCCCCATTTTTCGAAATCTTTGCACGATGTTTTACATGCGTTCAGAATAGTCCAGTCCGGTTTGAAATGCGCCATTTCTTCCTTGGAAGGGCGGATGAACATGTTTTTAAAAAAATGGGCCTGCCACGCTACTTCCGTTACCAATCGGACCGAAAGCCGTGTTTCAGGATTGGCGCCGCAAAAACCATCAATCACGTAGAGCGATTTTTTGCTTAGCTGCGTCGTAGATAGATTTTTTAGATGGTTCCAGGTGTCCTGCGAAATCGGTTTATTGTCCGATCCTTCTTCCGCCCACCAGACGTTTTTTTCGGTTTGAGCGTCTCTAACAATATATTTGTCTTTTGGGGAGCGACCGGTAAATTTGCCGGTATCCACTGTTACAGCGCCAAAGGTGGTTACTCGGCCAGCCTCATAACCAGAAAGCTTAGGATCGGTTTCATGCGTATATAGTTCTTCGTAGGACAGATTGCGAAAAATCTCTTTCGTTTCCGTAATACCAAGTGATTCTAGACCGATGCTATTCATAGTTTGGGTTCCCATCTGTAAGCTCCTTTATTTTTAGTGAAGAGGCCGCATTATATAGTATGATTTTCGTTAATGCATCTTTTTTTGGATTTGTTGGATCGACGCAAAACGCCCGAGCTGGTGAAGCGTCATTTTGTCCGCATGTATCAGGCGCTTCTGTCGGGTCAAACAGGGCTGATTCCCTGGTCGGAAATCGAGCCGCTGGCTCCCCAAGATACGGTGCCGTTAAATTCTCTTAAACATGACGGAAACCATCTTCATGATGTCGCGGTTTTGAAGCTGAATGGTGGGTTGGGAACAACCATGGGATGTACGGGGCCGAAGTCATTAGTTGAAATCAAAGACGGTAAAAACTTTTTGGATTATTTGATTCGGCAAATGGGCAAAACTCGATCGCAATTGTTGTTGATGAACAGCCCGTATACCCATGCCGAAACCGAGGCGTATCTAAAAGGAAAGATCGATCATATTTCCTTTCTCCAACACGAATTTCCGCGAATTGACGCTCACACCTTAGGCCCCTGTCCGGATGATTGGTACCCGCCTGGCCACGGCGATTTATATTGGGTGCTAATGACCACGGATCTGTTGAAAAAAATCAAAGCGAAATATCTATTTATTTCCAACGTCGATAATTTAGGGGCAACGTTAGAGCCGCGAATTTTGAATTATATGATCGACAATAATTTGGATTTTGTGATGGAAATTACGGCCAAAACCAAATTGGATGTGAAAGGTGGAACGCTGATTCGGCATCGTGATCGCCTAACACTTTTGGAACGCGCGCAGGTGGAGCCGGCGCATATCAGCGATTTTGAGGATATTACCTATTTTCCGTATTTTAATACCAATACGATTTGGCTGAATATCGAAAGTTTAAAAAAACAAAATAATTTTGAATTGCCGGTGATCGTCAACCGCAAAAATGTGAAGGGAAAAGATATTATTCAATTGGAAACGGCAATGGGGGCGGCGATTGGCGTGTTCTCCAGAAGCGCCGCCGTGATTGTAGATCGGGATCGATTTTTTCCCGTCAAAAAAATGAGCGATTTAGAGATGTTGCAGTCCGATCGCGTAACGGAAGATTCGGATGGATATTTTCATTGGAAGAATTTGACAAACGGGGCATAATATGACTATCATTTGGTTATGAAGAGGTCACATTCTAAAAAATCTCCAATAGATGAATCCGTCGGGGTCGCGGTATTTAAAGCGCAGTTATCGAAATATTTGCGGTTTGTTCGCGAAGGGCATGAGATAACTATTTTGGATCACAATATGCCGGTAGCCAAGGTGGTTCCCTTTGCCCACGTGTCCGATTTGAAAATTGTTCCGGCTAAAAAGCCTTTTTCGTCGATTTTTGATATAAAAATCCCAAAGCTTAAGAAAAAATACGGTATTTCCGCTTTGGATCTTCTTCTTGAGGATCGGCGCAAAAGGTAATGATCGCCTATCTGGATTCTTCGGTTATATTGAGGATCCTATTTCAAGAGAAAAGCCCCTTAAAAAGTTTTTCTACTATTAAACGATCGGTTTCCAGTCGGTTGCTTCGTACGGAATGTTTTCGAACGGTGGATCGTCATCGTCTCAAAAATAAACTGTCTTCTCGCGATTTTTTACAGCACCTTCAGTGGCTTGATCGGCTGCTTGAGACTGTGGCTCTGATTGAAATTACGCCTAGTATTTTGCAGCATGCCGCGCAATCGTTGCCGGTCCCATTGGGGACTCTCGATTCCATCCATCTATCGACCTGTCTTGGTTATCAAGAGATGGCTGGGGAATCAGTCACGCTTTGTTCGCATGATTTGCAGCTTCTCCATGCCGCTCAGTATATGGGGCTTGCGGTACGAGGCTAAGAAAGCGTAAGCCAACCGGCGTATTTGGGCTGTTTGCCGTGGACGATTTCGAAGAATTTTTCTTGGATTTTTCCAGTGATTTTTCCTCGTTTACCGGAACCGATCACGCGCCCGTCAATTTCACGAATTGGAGTGACCTCGGCGGCCGTGCCTGTGAAAAATAATTCGTCGGCCAAAAAGAGTTCGTCGCGAATCATGCTGCGGGATTCTACTTCATAGCCCATTTCTTCCGCGATTTGCATGACGCTTTGGCAGGTGATGCCTTTTAGCGCGCCGTCGGAAGCGGGCGGGGTCGATAGCTTTCCGTTTTTAATCACAAAAATATTTTCGCCGGGGCCTTCGGATACCATTCCGTTGACGTTTAATAAAATGGCTTCGTCATAGCCGCATTCGATGGCTTCGATTTTGGCCAAGGCGGAGTTGGCATAATTGGCGGTGCATTTGGCCATCGGAGGTAAAATACGGCTGTCCAGCCTGGCCCACGAACTCATTTTGCAGCGAATGCCTTTGGTTAGGCCTTCTTGACCCAAATAACTGCCCCATTCCCAGGCGGCGATGATAACGTCCACCGGGTTTTTAAGCGGGTTCAGGCCCATGGCGCCGTAGCCGCGATAGGCCAGCGGGCGAATGTAACAAGAGGCCAACTTATTTTTCTTTACCAAATCTGCGGTAGCTTTGGTTAATTCCGAAACCGAATATTTAATCGGAATTTGATAAATTTTGGCCGAATCCAGCAGCCGCTCAAAATGTTCTTTGGCGCGAAAAATGGCCGGGCCCTTCGACGTGTGATAGGCGCGAATGCCTTCAAAAACGGCGGTACCGTAATGCAGCGCATGAGTTAAGACGTGGGTGGTGGCGTCTTCCCATTTAATGAATTTTCCGTTTTTCCAGATGGTTGCGGTTGGTTTCATAGCCAAATTTTTTCGAGAGGGAGTTTTCCGTTCAGAATAGCTTTCCCAATAATACAGCCATTTATACCATTTTTTTTCAGGGTTTGAATATCGTTTAAATCGCGGATTCCGCCGGAAGCGATTACGGGAATGGTGGTTTGATTAGCGACGGATTTGAGCGATTCGATATTGGGTCCGCTCATCATGCCGTCACGGCTGATATCGGTATATATAATGTAAGCTAGAGGCATTTCGTTAATTTCGTTAATCAACGAAGCGACCGATTTTTGGCTGTTTTCAAGCCAGCCCTCGACCGCGACATGGTCTTTTTTGGCGTCGATTCCCGCGATAATGCGGGGCGCAAACCGGTTGATAATGGTGTGGGCTAATTCGGGATTTTTGATGAGCAGAGAACCGATGACTATTAAATCGATTCCGGACTCTACCAGTTGATGCACAGACTCCATGGTTCGGATGCCGCCGCCTAATTCCAATTCGCAGGACACCGCTTTTCGAATCTCTTGAAAAGTAGATAAATTGGTGAGTTTGCCGTCTTTGGCGCCGTCCAGATCAACCAAATGAATTTTTTTGGCGCCGTGCTGCTCGAATCGCTTGGCCCAGGTGACAGGGCTGTCATCAAAATGCTGAACGCGGTCGTAGTCGCCCTGCGTTAGGCGAACGACGCGGCCGTTTAATATATCAATTGCGGGGATAATCTCGAACAATGTGTTGGGTAACTTGGTCGATGGCGACTTCTTCTTGCTGGCCGTCGATCATTCGCTTGATCAGAACGCAATTTTTTTCGGCTTCCGATTCGCCGAAGATAACGACATAGTCCGCATGTAGTTTGTTGGCTTCTTTGAGTTGATTGGTTAGATTGTTTTTAGCGAAATTCATTTCGCATCGAATGCCTGCGCGGCGTAATTCATTGGTGATAGAAAAGCATTTGGGTTCCTGCGCCGCTCCGATAGGAGCTACGAACACTAGCTTTTCTTTTTTGCGCAAAATATCGGAAAATTCTTTTAATACCATCACGGTTCGTTCCACACCAAACGCGAAGCCGACCGCCGGTGTTGCTGGGCCGTCCATCAATTCCACGAGTTTGTCATATCGACCGCCGCCGCAGATGGCGTTTTGTGCGCCCAATTGATCGGAAATAATTTCAAAAGTGGTGCGGGTATAGTAGTCCAGGCCTCTGACCAGTCGCGGGTTGATTGAAAACGGGATTCCTAAACTGTCCAAATATTCAACAACGGAGGTAAAGTGGCCGCGGCATTCTTGGCAGTGCGATTGTTGAATGTCCGGAAGGCCGGATAGATAGGGCTGGCACTTGGCGTTTTTGCAGTCTAAAATTCGCAAGGGGTTGGTGTAGAAACGGCGTTGGCAGTCGCCGCAGAGTTTGTCCAAGCAACTTCCCAAAAATTGTTTTAACCGTTCGTTGATGACCGGTCGGCATACCGGGCAGCCGACGGAGTTGATGTTGACCGCGAGGCCCGACATTCCCATTTCATCAAATAGGTGGATGCCCAGCGAAATGACTTCCGCGTCGGAGAAGGGGTGGGCGTTACCGATATATTCCACGCCGATCTGGTGGAATTGCCGATACCGTCCGGCTTGCGGACGTTCGTAGCGAAACATCGGGCCGCAATAATAGACCTTGGTGATTTTTTGTTTTTGAAACAGACTGTTTTGAATATAAGCGCGGACAATCGGAGCGGTGCCTTCCGGCCGCAGCGTCAAATGCCGATCGCTTTTATCGGTGAATGAATACATTTCTTTTTCGACGATATCGGTCGAGTTTCCGACGCTGACCTGGAACAATTCGGTCGACTCAAAAATCGGCGTCCGGATTTCGTGATAATTGTATAAGTCGAATAACGTCCGGGACGTATTTTCTACGTGATGCCAGTACTCGATTTCGTCGGGTAGGATGTCTTTTGTGCCACGGGGAACGGAGTATTTCATGGGTTTGGAGCGGGGATTATAGCATGTGTTAGAATCTGAAATGCAATGAGATTCTCCCAACTATTTTGTCCAACCCTGAAAGAAGATCCCAAAGACGCCGAAATTGTCAGTCATAAGTTAATGACGCGGGCGGGCTTAATTCGCAAAGTTGCGGCCGGTATTTATTCATTTTTACCGCTGGGACTGCGTGTGCTCAATAAAATGGAAAATATCGTTCGCGAAGAAATGAATCGCGTGGGCGGCCAGGAAGTTTTCTTGCCTTCGATGATTCCGTCGGATTTGTGGAAAGAAACCGGGCGTTGGGAGAAATATGGGCCTGAATTATTGCGAATTAAAGACCGGCACCACAACGAGTTTTGTTATGGGCCGACTCACGAAGAAGTGATTAGCGATATTGTTCGGAATTATGTGAAATCGTACCGGCATTTGCCTATTACGTTGTATCAGATTCAAACCAAGTTTCGCGACGAGGTGCGTCCGCGATTTGGCGTGATGCGCAGTCGGGAATTTAAGATGAAAGATGCCTATAGTTTTCATGCTAGCTCCGAAGATCTGGATCGTACGTACGCGGCGATGGAAGGGGCGTATGCTGAGATATTTCGTCGAGCCGGGCTAAAATTTAAACAGGTAAAGGCCGATAGCGGCATGATCGGCGGCAGCATTTCCGCCGAGTTTATGGTGTTGGCCGAAACCGGCGAAGATTTGATATTTGCGTGTGACGCCTGCGACTATGCGGCCAATATCGAGGTGGCGAAGGCTGCGGACGGGGAATCTTGCCCCAGTTGCAAAAAAGGAACTCTTAAGGGGATTCGTGGCATTGAAGTGGGTCACGTGTTCAAATTGGGTCAGACGTATTCCGAGCCGATGAAAGTTACCTTTTTAGATGCGGGCGGAAAAGAACAGGTTGTGACCATGGGATGCTACGGAATCGGCATTGCGCGGACGGTAGCGGCGGCGATTGAGCAACATCATGATGAGAAGGGAATTTGCTGGCCAATGGCCTTGGCGCCGTATCAAGTTGACGTCATTTTAACGAATACCAAGGACGAAGAACTAAAATCGGTGGCAAAGCTGCTTTACGAAACGTTGGTTCAAAGTGGCATCGAGGTCATTTATGACGATCGCGATGAAAGCGCCGGGGTGAAATTCAAAGACGCGGAGCTGATTGGGTTCCCCATTCAAATCGTTGTAGGAAAAACATGGAAGACTGATCAGTCGTTTGAACTGAAAGTTCGCGCGACGGGAAAGACGGAAATCATTCGCAATGCCGACGCATTTGAAAAAATTCAGGAGATCATTAGTGGATCTTAATATTATTCCGGCGGCGGGTCTTTTGCTTTTGCTTTTGTTTTCACAGCCTCAGGCGGCTCCCGAACCCTTCTCGTTGGTGCAGCTGAGCGAAGCAACCACAAGCGAGAACGCGGATTTGACCTATCGTAGTATCTACGACTATATCCGAAACAAGTTTCAAAAAACGTCCGAAGAAGAGGCTCAGGAAATTGCCCGATCAGTGGTGGATTATTCGGCGGAACATCAATTTGATCCGACACTGACCGCAGCTGTAATTGCGCATGAATCCGGGTTTAATCGCAAGGCGATTAGTCGCACCGGCGCCAAGGGGTTGGGGCAGATCAAAGACGGAAATTTTCCGCATCTCAATATTCAGGATCCATTTAATATTCAGCAAAACGTAAAGGGAACGGTCAAATATTTAAAGGCAATGACCGATCAATGGAAATCGAAGTCCGAATCGATCAACTTGGCCTTAGCGTCGTATTACCGTGGGCCCAATGCGATCAAACGGCAGCAAGGCGAAATGGATCATGGAAGCAAGGCCTACGTGAATAATATTTGGAAACATTATCAAAATATTGTGGCGATTCAGAAACAATATGAAGAAGAAATGTCGAAATAATTTAACCGTTGCGTTATACTAGCCTTTCTTTTATTTTCTTACCGTGTCTTATTTTGAGGAGGAATGCGTATGACTGAAGGTACTCGCTTAGGTGAGTTTAAGGAAACTCACGAGTTTAAAACGGCCGTTCAACATGAACCGGCAACAGGTGGCGCTACGGAATTAAGGCCCACAAAAATCGGCGAAATGTCCGATTTTGAAAAAAATCTTTATGGCGAAGTGAAGGAAGTCAAGCAAGAGCAGGCAGAAGAAATAAAGCCAATCGTCGAACAACCGAAACAAGAAAAAAAGCTAAGCCGTGAAATGTCGTTCCAAGATGAAATGGAACATATGGTCTTTGATTATCACGAAGGCGACATTATTAAGGGCATCGTCCGAAGCATCGAAAAATCCGGCGTGTTGGTGGACATTAAATATAAGTCCGACGGGTTCATTTTGAATTCAGAATTTAGCAATGATCCCAGCATCAGTCCCTCCGATGTTTTGAAGCCGGGTGATGAGGTTCAGGCGTTTATCGAAAAATTGGAAAGTAAAGAAGGCTATACTGTGCTTTCTCGAAAACGCGCAGAATATGAAAACGCGTGGGGTCACATCACCAAGTTAGCCAAAACTCGTGATAGTGTGGCGGTTTTGGTGACGTCGAAAGTAGAAGGTGGATTGGTTGCGGAATATAACGGCGTCAAAGGATTTATCCCTGCGTCTCAGGTTTTAAAAGACGCGCAAGACAGCTTGGATCAATTTTTGGGTAAGAAATTAGAAGTGGCGGTATTGAAATCCGATCGCCGTCGTCGCAAGGTGATCTTCTCTCACAAATTGTCAAAGACGAAAGTTCAGAAAGAAGATGCGCAAAAGCTGTTCGACAGCATCGAAGTGGGTCAGGTGCGTGAAGGTGTCGTGACCAGCGTGAAAGATTTCGGCGTGTTTGTGGATTTGGGCGGCATGGAAGGACTGGTACACATCTCCGAAATGTCCTGGTCGCGCGTGACTCACCCGTCCGAACTGGTTAAGCCGGGCGACAACGTTAAAGTGTTTATCTTGGGTGTGGATAAAGAAAGTCGCAAGATTTCCTTAGGCATGAAGCAATTGGAAACGGATCCGTGGGTCAACGTGGCGCAAAAATATAGTATTGGTCAGATTGTGGCCGGCACGATTACGCGTATCGTGTCGTTTGGCGCGTTTATCCAGTTGGAAGCGAATTTGGAAGGGCTGATTCACATCTCCGAGCTTTCATACACTCACGTGGATCGCGTGGAAGACGCGGTCAAAGTGGGCGATGTGGTTCAAGCGCGCGTGATTAAGTTGATTCCCGACGAGCAAAAAATCGGCTTAAGTTTGAAGGGTGTTAAGGAAGCAGAAGCGACGACCGCGGATGCTGCCCAATAAAACCGGGCATTTTGGAGAGTTTGGGGGACGGTATGTCCCTGACACGCTGTTCCCCGCTATCCAAGAGTTAGAGACGGTTTACGCCAAGCTTAAAAAAGACAAAAAGTTTCAGTCGGAGCTGCGCTATTATTTAACCGATTATGTGGGTCGGCCCTCGCCTTTGTTTTTTGCGGACAATCTTTCGCGCGAACTGAGCATCAAACTTTATCTGAAACGCGAAGACCTGAATCACACCGGAGCGCACAAGATCAATAATACTCTTGGCCAGATTTTGGTGGCGAAGCATATGGGCAAGAAGCGTATTATTGCCGAAACCGGCGCCGGTCAGCATGGCGTGGCAACGGCAACGGTATGTGCGTTGATGGGTCTGGATTGCGTGATTTATATGGGCGCCAAAGATATTGAGCGTCAGGCGTTGAATGTGTATCGCATGAAATTAATGGGTGCGGAAGTTCGATCGGTGACCAGCGGGTCTCAAACGTTGAAAGATGCCGTATCCGAGGCGTTGCGCGATTGGCTTTCCAGCGTTCAAACCACGCATTACATTATTGGGTCGGTGACTGGACCGCATCCGTTTCCGATGATGGTCCGCGATTTTCAATCGGTGATTGGCAAAGAGGCAAAAAAACAGATTCTTAAAGCCGAAAAGCGATTGCCGGATGCTGTAATGGCATGCGTAGGCGGCGGATCCAACGCGATGGGAATTTTTTATTCGTTTATTAATGATAAGTCGGTCAAATTGATTGCTGTGGAAGCCGGTGGCACGGGCGATAAAGCCGGTCATCACGCGGCTACGCTTCGGTTGGGGAAACCGGGGATTTTGCATGGGACGAAGTCGTACGTAATTCAAGATAAAAACGGACAGATTGGCGATGTACATTCGATTTCGGCGGGGCTGGATTATCCGGGCGTGGGGCCGGAGTTGAGCGATCTGAAAGCAAGAGGCCGGTTGTTGGTTGATAGCGCGACGGACAAAGAAGCGTTGGCGGCCTGCGAATGGTTGGCGCGTAAAGAAGGGATTATTCCTGCGCTCGAAAGTTCGCATGCCTTTGCGGCCTTAAAAAAGAGAACGTTTCGTAAGAACGAGATTGTGATTGTGAATGTCTCCGGCCGGGGAGACAAAGATATGAACACGTTGATGGCCCATGCGCATTAAGCAAAACGCGTTAATTCCTTATTTTACGTTGGGAGATCCCAACCTTGGCTTTACCGAAAAATTGGTGCGTGCGGCGTTTGATAGCGGCGCCGATGTGGTGGAATTGGGGATTCCGTTTTCCGATCCGATTGCCGACGGGCCGGTGATTCAGGCGTCCCATCAGCGGGCGCTAGGCGCTACGGTGGACGATGGTTTTGCGCTGGTGGCTAAATTTAAGGGTAAACCAATTGTGTTTATGATTGCCGTGAATTTGGTGTTTCACTATGGTATCGCCGCGTTCTTTAAAAAAGCAGCTCAGGCTGGGTTGGCCGGTGTTATTGTTCCTGACTTACCTGTGGAAGAAGCGAAAGACTATATCCGCTATTCGAAACAGTACGGTATTGCGATGATTTTCTTAGTTTCGCCACTATGTGATCCCAAGCGATTAAAAATGATCGTTCAGGCGTCGGAAGGGTTTGTGTATTTGATTTCATCCACTGGCACGACGGGTGAGAGAAAAGATATTTCTTCTGATTTGGAAAGTATTGTGAAAAAAATAAAGAAAATCCGGAATATTCCGGTGGCTGTGGGCTTTGGAGTGAGCAAGAAAGAGCATCTGGAAAAGATTTATGCGTATGCGGAAGGGGCGATTATCGGTAGTTATTTTGTGCGGATGATTGAAGAAAATCCAAATCAAGCGATCGCGCAGATTTCGGCGAAGGTAAAGGAATTTAAAATCGTCGCTTAATTTCTTGCTGTTTGATAATTCTATTTTATTCTTAAAATGGAATGTCTCAATTTAAAATTATTGCCGTTGCGCCGTTGGGCGGACGGAATCCAAATCTTTGCTTTGCCCATGCGCTGCTTTTTGCGCTAGATAAACTAGATAAGTTGGATAAAATGACCTCTATTCAGTTTGCCCATATGGCTCAAAAAAATTCGTCAAAAACCGAGCTTCCGGAAGAATATTTGGTTTATTTTAAGATTGACGAAGCGGTTTCTCAGCGAACGGATATTCATTCTCTTGCCGAGCAGGTCGATCCGTTTTTAGGATCCG
>CAYGHZ010000010.1:0-1510 GCA_964349635.1 uncultured Candidatus Marinamargulisbacteria bacterium | reverse complement strand
GTTAACGATTCAATCGGATCGAGAAAGCCGCCACGCTATTGCGATTCGGGATGATCGGGGAAAAGACGGAAAGATTCGTGTGTTTAATCCCGGGGCGACGGCGTATGGCGGTATGGAACCTGTGGTTCAAGCCTGCGACAGCGACGACGCGTGTCGGCAGGTCCTTTTAAGCCAGCTTACCGACATTAACGCCTCGAATCCGATCGTTGCGTTGCGGGAGCTGCGCTATCCGTCGCGTCTCGCCTGATGCCAGGTTCTCCACACGGCTTTTATCGGTTGCTCTAGGGGTTCGTACAATTTTGCGACGAGTTCTTGAAGGTCTCCGATGGAGAGACGTTGCTCCGGCGAAATCGTAAGGCCGCCTGATACAATACTCTGCACCGCGGTGCTTAACTTTGGCGATAGCTGGCGGCATCGCGCCAAAAGATCACCCGGAAAATGTTTGTTGTGACATTCCGCAAGATAAGCACCAACGGCCAGCCGATCTTCGTAGGGAAGGCCGGGCGCTATGCCCTGAAAATACTTTTGTCCAAAAACAGTATTGAAAATAACGGCGGCAAAGCTCCAGGCGTCTGCTTTTGAGGCGCGAAACTGCATGTCTTCGATATCGAGTTTGCATTCTACCGAAGCGCCCAATAACTCCGGCGCGGCGTAGGCAGGGGTGATCTCGCTATTTCTGCGTTGGTTTGTAGTGGCGGAGCCAAAATCAGCGATCATGACTTGGTTGGTTCCCGATATCAAGATGTTTTGGGGTTTGATGTCGCAATGGGCTTCTTTAGCCTCTAAATGAAATGTTTTGATTCCTGCGAGTATTTGAGTCGCCATATTTAGCAGGAGTGCAGTTTTTAAACTGTCGCTCTGAGTGTCGTCCGTCAGAAAGGCCTGAAGTTGTGCCGTATAATCGCTCAACGAGCCCTTGGCCCGAGGCATGATAGCCCCGTCGTCAGTCAAGATCATTTGCACTACATGGGGTGAGTTGATATTTCCGGAAAGAAGGGCTTCTCTACATACACCTGGTCCTCGTTTAATCACGACGGGCGAGGTTGCCCCTTCGACACTAACTTCGCCAAACGAAACCGTTCCTTGGCCCCCTCGTACCTCTTTTTCATCGAATAATTTGATGGCAATTTTTTTGTCTTCTTCGGTCATTTTCGCAAATTGGCCCATCGTTTTTCTTGCTGCGCTCGGAGTGTGATGAGTTCTGGCTAGATTTTCCCGCGACGGGCTTGAAAACGGTTGTTTTGGTTTTGGGGGTGCTATTTGCCGAGGCCCCGGTGTATAAGACTCCATCCAATCAAATAGATCGGGACTGACAGGACGGGGAGGGGTTATGTTTTCGATGACGACGCCTTGGATGGCTGACAAAACAACGGCGCCAAGATTTTGATTTTCGATGGGGGGCTCCATGATGCGGTGATTAAACGCAATAATTCTTTTTTTCACGAATTTTTCGCTTCCTTTTTAAATACAAATTTGGGGGTACATGGAATTTTCGTACAAAGAGTAAATA
>CAYGHZ010000009.1:17079-23413 GCA_964349635.1 uncultured Candidatus Marinamargulisbacteria bacterium | reverse complement strand
TTTCCAATGCCAAAGATGCCATGGAGAATTGCGATCCCCGCAAATTAACGATAACCGCACAGGCGTCGGCAAACGGAAGACGGGCCGAAATCGAAATCACCGACACCGGAAAAGGGATGGACGAATCCGTGCGAAAACGTATTTTTAAACCCTTTTTCTCAACTAAGGGAAAAAAGGGCACCGGTTTGGGCATGGCCATCGTTGATCGCATCATCACCAGTCACAAAGGCAGCATTCAAGTCAAAAGCGCTGTCGGACAAGGCACCACATTTGTCGTATCATTTCCGGCGGAGGGCGCTGCTTAAATGACTGTTGTTGTTGCCGGAGGAACCGGGTTTATAGGACGTCGCGTTGTCTCGGCCCTGATCAACGCGGGCCACAAAGTGGTTATTCTGTCGCGGTCCGCAGAAAAAGCGTCTCAGTTTGACGCATCAAAAGTCACGTTTCGACTCTGGGATCCCGATAGCCCCACCCTGCCGCTCAATCACATTAACGGGGCCGACGCCGTTATTAACCTGTGCGGCTCGTCGTTGATTAGCAAACACGTCTTAACAAGCCGTCTTCGCGCCACTCGCCGGCTTGTCGAGACGATTCAAAAAGTTAATGTAAAACCTAAAACGCTGATCAATGCGTCTGCTATCGGCTATTACAACGGCGGTTTTTTAGGTGATGTGTGTAAACAATGGGAGGGTGCTGCCAGCTTGGCTCAATCGTTGGGGGTTCGGGTCGCGTACGCCCGGTTCGGGATTATCTTTGGCAAGAACGGCGGAGCCTTGAAAGCGATGCGCCGGTTAAACGGTCGTCAATCGGTTTCATGGATCCATGTTGATGATGCGGCTCAAGCGATACTCTTTATTCTGAAAACCCCTTCTATTTCAGGTCCGATCGACGTCACGTCACCAAATCCGGTTTCGATGGATGTACTTCACCGGGGACCTAAATGGCTTCGCATTCCACCTCTGGTATTACGAGCCGTGCTGGGTGAGGCGGCCGGAGCGTTGATTGAGGGGAGCCAGGTTCTTCCCGAAAAATTGATCCAAGCCGGGTTTTCGTTCCAGTATCCCGATCTGGACAGCGCATTGAAAGAAATTGAATCATGACGATTCCGGATAATGTGAGACGTCTGACAAACGAAATAGCGCCCGTTCAAATCATAGGTGTGACTAAATATGCCACCGACGCGCAAACCCAAGCCGTGATTGACGCGGGGATTTCCTTATTAGGTGAATCCCGAGTTAAAGACGCCGAACAAAAAATAAATCATTTCACAACACCGGGCCTGCATTGGCATATGATCGGACACCTGCAGACCAACAAAGTCAAAAAAGCCGTCGCGCTATTCGACTGCATTCAGTCGGCGGACAGCTTAAAACTGCTGCAAAAAATCGATGACTCGGCGCGTGAACAATCCAAAATGATGCCTGTTTTGCTTCAGGTGAATGTTGGCAAAGAACCGCAGAAATCGGGATTTTTAGAGGATGATCTTCTCGCACAAATTGAACCGGTCTTTTCCCTTTCAAATCTAAAAATCGACGGTATAATGGTGATAGCTCCCGATACAAAAGATGAAAAAATGTTGCGCGACTGTTTCCAAAAAGCCCGCGCGATCTTTAAAAAACTGAAACCTTATTCGCCCAGCTTTCAGACATTGAGCATGGGAATGAGCCAGGATTATCGTCTTGCGATTGAAGAAGGAGCCACAATGGTACGAATCGGCAGTTTATTATTTCAGGAGGAGAGCACCACATGAGCGGCATTAACAAGTTAAAAACGTTTTTCGGATTTGTAGAAGAAGATGAGATTCGGGGTTCGGTAGAGACGCAAAATTTTGCGTCTCCCCAACAAACCCCGGCCCCGGTCATGAAATCGTTCAAAGGCACCCTGATTCACAGCAACACATCCAACCAAATCGCCATCGCCGAAATCAAGGTCGAGGAACCGCGAATTTATGAAGATTCGTTAAATATCGCAACCCACCTGAGAGAAAACAAACCGGTGATTGTGAACCTAAAATATTTAGACGCTGTTAACAGCAAACGCCTGATCGATTTTGTCTGCGGGACAGCGTATGCCATCAACGGTCATATGATGAAAGTTGGCGAAAATATTTTCTTGTTTACGCCGGCGCATGTACTGATCGTCGATTCAGCGGAGAAATCCACCCTACAGCAGGGCATGGAGCAAGACGAAAAACAGGTTTTCTTTAAGCGCGCCGCAATGCAGTGAAAGCGTTCGACGAACTCGTCGCCATTGTCCGAAAGCTAAGAGCCCCGGGCGGTTGTCCATGGGATCGTGAGCAGACGTTTGATACGATGCTTCCGTATATCACGGAAGAGTCG
The DNA here is from genome assembly GCA_964349635.1 of uncultured Candidatus Marinamargulisbacteria bacterium. GTDB lineage: Bacteria > Margulisbacteria > Marinamargulisbacteria > SXXA01 > CAYGHZ01 > CAYGHZ01. Next base: position 21,074 of record CAYGHZ010000009.1, on the reverse strand, counting down.
CAAGAGTTGGTCGACGGCATCCGAAAACGCGACTTCGAGAATGTTAAGGAAGAGTTAGGCGACGTGCTTCTTCATATTGTTATGCTGTCGGGCATGGCCGAAGAACAAAAATTATTTACGCTGGACGACGTCGTCAAAGAGATTTCCGATAAAATGATTCGGCGGCATCCGCACGTCTTTGGCGATGTGAAGGCCGATTCGGTAGAAGATGTTTTAAAGAATTGGAAGAAGATTAAGAAGAAAGAAAAATCCAAGCCTACTGAGCTATAAAAATCGTCTTTATAACTCATAAATATATGGTTTTTTCAGTTATAAAATGCTAATTTATAACTCATGACGTGGAACTGGGAACAAAAAGACTGGCCTGAATTTTCTTACGATGATGCGCTTTTGCAAAAACTTGAGGCCCGGTTTCTTCAGCAGTCCGGGATGTTAACCGGTATCCTGCGGCATATCGACGAGAAAGAAAAAAATGCGCTTGCGGTGGATCTCACCAGCGAAGAGGCTATCAAAACCTCTAAAATCGAAGGCGAAGTTCTGAACCGCGACAGCGTTCAATCGTCGATTCGCCGTCAATTGGGGCTTGAGACCGGCCAATCTTCCATCCCACCCGCCGAGCAAGGCATTGCGGAAATGAGGGTAAATCTACACAGCACCTTTGCCGAACCGCTATCTCAAAAAATGCTGTTTTTCTGGCACCAACAATTGATGAGCGGCAGAACCGACTTGAGCAACGTTGGCGCCTATCGTACCCATTCGGACCCCATGCAGGTGGTTTCAGGACCGCTCCACAGGCGTAAGGTACATTTCGAAGCGCCTCCGTCGGACGGGGTATCCGCCGAGATGAAAAAATTTATTCGATGGTTTAATAACAGCCAATCCCTACCCGCTCTGACGCGCGCGGGAATTGGGCATCTTTATTTTCTGTCGATTCATCCGTTTGAAGACGGAAACGGCCGGATAGGGCGCGCGCTGGTCGAAAAAATGTTATGGCAAACCGTTGGACACCCGATATTGATTGCGTTATCAACAACCATAGAAAAAAATCGAAAAGCGTATTACGACATGCTGGAACGCAGCAATAAGCGTAACGACATCACGTCGTGGCTGCTTTATTTTTCCCAAACCATCTTAGAGTCTGTCGCCCATACGCAGTCATTTATCGAATTTCTGGTTGAAAAAACCAAATTCTATGATCGGTTCCGAGATCAATTTAACCCCCGGCAGGAAAAAGTCATTCGAACGCTATTTGCGGCGGGTGCCGACGGATTCAAAAACGGTCTGAGCGCCGAGAAATATATTCGAATCACGGGCACCTCCAGAGCCACTGCGACACGCGATTTGCAGGAATTGGTTTCTTTGGGTGCGCTGACGCGCCAAGGCGAGTTGAAAAGTACGCGGTATTTTTTGAACTTATAAATCGGATACCATTGTAATATGATTTCTCCCATTCCTATGATTAGCATGAAAATCGTTGCCGCATCTCGGCGTCCGGAAGATTTGTATAGGTCCAAAGAGAATTGGCGGGAATTTCTTGCGACAAACAATCAAGCCAAGCTGGCGCGAAAATCAACGGTGAAATCGACCGGAGAAAAAATCGGCGCAAAGGTAAACGCAAAAGACCTTAAATTATGCCCGGTTGACGTTCAAGAGTTTGTGAATATTTCCAACCGAAAAAAATCCGATGGAAAAAAAGAAACCGAACATGAAAAGAAGCGCGTTGGGAAAGATAGCAAGATCACTCGAAATACCGATCTGGTGGTCGTTGCGAAAGGTCACCCTCCCTATTTCCAGAAAATTCAGGAAGTTCTTGAAGGAAAAATAGAAATTAAGAAGCTAGGCAGTGCCGCCAGTCCGGCGGGAACTGCCGCTGAAGAGTCTCAAATCGATACGATCGACAAGATTAAAAACATAACTATTTTTGAGGATGCAGCCAAAACGCAGGTAATGCGACCTACGCGCCTAATCGCGCTTTTGAAAGCAGCACATATGGGCCTGATATTCCGGCGGGACGATTATTTGGTAACGGCCTGCCTCTCGGGTCACTGGGCCAGGTTAGCCACCATCGAAGGCGATCATGCGTATCCGGGAAGTTTTGTAAGCGCCCGATTCTTCTATTTGTTTAGCGACCAATACAAATTGGATCATGAGGGGCAAGACCCACTGGCGGCATTGCCGGACGTGTTAAAAGCCAATGTCAGCGGTGTCCTAAAGCCAAGCAAAGCCTTGCTGATGATGCATTATCTGGACGCCAGAAATATTTTGGGAATATGCAAAACCTGCAACGGAAGCAAGAACGATAATTATTTGTCGTGGCTAATCAACAATCCATATTTTGGCGTCGGGTTCGTTAACACTTATTTCCCGTTAGATTATTCAGCAATCGTTCCGCGCACACGGCAAGGCAACGGCCTCGCCGATGCGATGCTTTACCACTTTGCAATGTCCCATACCGCCAACGAGGCGCTGAATCTTCGGAATCAGTTGGGCGACGATGAGGTGTCGGCAGCAGGAACGCACCACAGCATTGCGTTGGTTCGGGCGTCTGCGGTCGTCGTTCAGGAAGTGGGCGCCCGGGTGTTGAACGCCAAGGAAGCGAAACAGCTGGGCGCCCTTTTGGCCAAGATTCAAAATCAGATTTGACTGAGGGAAAATTGAGCTAAAAAAATATGATTCCCAATTATCAGGCTTTTATGTTCCCGCTGCTAAACCAAATCAAGAACGGTAAAACCCATTCACTTCAAGACGCTCGATCTTGCCATTTAGATCTCACCAAATTTATTTTGATTGATTCGGTTGAAGAAGCTTGTTTAGCAAATTTCCCGGGTTTATTTTCAAACCGACGGCAAGTTGGATAAAGGCGCTAATACTGATGTTTCGTTTTTTGGTCTCCAGAGTCTGAATAAATTTGTAGTGGAATCCGCATTGTTCCGCTAACTCCTTTTGGGTAAGCCCCTGCTTTATTCGATGACTTTTGACATAGCGGGATAACGACAATAAAAGTTTTTTGTTCGGCTTAAAAAATTCTTCCGGTGTTGCCATGATGGAACCTATCGTATCCTGTAAAACATTTCATTAAACAACCGATCGGTTGTATTTTGAAGCGATCGAATATAAAATTGCCGTACAGCATGGACATTAGAGCAGATTGGCCATCTTCCGATTGTGTAATCTTGCAGATTGAACACGGAAGAGTGGAATTAGACATGTTTTTAGCGGACGAATTCGCACACGCAATTTTGGAACAAATTGAGTCGCGGCTTTCGGACCGGCTTAATATTATCTTTAATATGTCGTGTATTTCTTACATCGACTCCAGAGGAATTCATGCGCTGTTTGAAATTTTCAAACACGTTAAACAGGCAGGTAGTAAAATGATTTTCTGTGGGGCTGGTAAAGAAATTGTCCGAGTTCTTGCGATTGTTGGTCTTTTGAAAATGATTCCTTTTTGCAAATCAATAACGGAAGCATTGGATCATCTTGATTGACCAATCCGCCGAGGCGAGTTGAAAAGTACGCGGTATTTTTTGAATTAATTTGAGTTAAACTATATACACCAAGGAGGGAAACCAATGGATAAGAAAAAGGAAATTACGGTAGAGGTAACCGTTCAGGCGCCGGTTGAGAAAGTGTGGACTAGTTGGGTGGGAGCGGAGCATATTAAAAATTGGTGCAATGCGTCCGACGATTGGCATGCGCCGGCGGCGGAAAACGATGTGCGGGTGGGCGGCCGGTTTCGGACCCGGATGGAAGCGAAAGACGGCAGCGCGGGGTTTGATTTTACCGGGAAATATACCACCGTTGTCGATCGCAAAACGATTGAATATACGATGGATGACGGTCGAAACGTGAAGATCCATTTTGCTCAAAGCGGCAATGCGACCAAAATCGTTGAGACATTTGAGGCGGAAAGCCAAAATTCGCACGAAATGCAACGCGGCGGATGGCAGTCGATCCTCAATAACTTTAAACATTACGCTGAGGGCCTCCCTAGC
>CAYGHZ010000009.1:12156-17069 GCA_964349635.1 uncultured Candidatus Marinamargulisbacteria bacterium | reverse complement strand
AATTTCAAAAAATATACCGAAAAGTATTGAGTTTTTATTAGAGCTGAAGCTGGTGGAGGGAGAAGGATTCGAACCTCCGTAGGGCAGAACCCGGCAGATTTACAGTCTGCTGCGATTGGCCACTCCGCCATCCCTCCACGAGTTGGGAACAGGCACAGAATATCGGGTAACGGAGGACGTGTCTAGCGGTTATTGCGCCGCTGACGCGTCCTCTGTTTCGGTTTCTACTTCGGACATCGTAATGACGTCGTCGTCATCGTCCACCCGCAAAATAATGACGCCCTGAGACACGCGCCGTTGCGTCGCGATTTTGCTGATCTTTTGGCGGCACATCGTCCCGTTTTTCGTGATGATCATGATTTCGTTTTCTTTGGATGCAATCGTTGCCGCCGTTACTTGGTCGCCCGACACACGCTTGCGGAATTTAAGTGACTTCACACCAATCCCACCGCGGCCTTGCTGCTTAAATTCGTTGACCCGAATATTTTTTCCATAGCCTTTTTGCGTGATCAACAACAAAAACTGATTGCTGTCATCCGGTTGCAATACGCTCATGCTGACCAGTTCGTCTTGGGCTTTGATCTTGATCCCCTTCACCCCTCGCGACGCGCGTCCCAGAGGGCGAACCTGCGTCTCGTTGAAACGAATCACCATCCCTGCGGATGTCACTAACATAATGTCTTGCTTACCGGTTGTTTTTTGAACCCATTTCAAGCTGTCGCCCTTGTCCAGATTGATGGCGATAATCGCTCGGTTTTTAAAGTGAACAAACGCGTTAACCGCCGTCTTTTTAACGACGCCTTTTTTAGTCGTCATAAATAGCATTTCGTCGGAATTAAAATCTCGCACCGGAATGGTGGTCGTAATTTGCTCGGTTTCGTCCAAATTAAGGAAATGCGCAATCGAAACGCCTTTGCCTTGTCTTGAGGCTTCCGGCACCTGATAGACCTTAATTTTGAAGGCACGGCCACTGTTGGTGAAGCACAGCAAATAATCATGGGTGCTGGTCACAAACATCTGATCGATGATGTCTTCCTCGCGAGTTTCCATGCTCGTGACACCGCGTCCGCCGCGTTGCTGACTTCTAAATAACGAAACCGGCATCCGTTTCACAAAGCCCTTTTTAGAAATCAAAACGGCCACTTGTTCGTCGGGGATCAGGTCTTCCATTTCCACCTGGCTCACGCCGGAGCCAATCACCGTGCGCCGCACGTCGCCAAACTTTTCTTTTAATTCCAAGTGTTCGGTTTTAATAATTTGATACACGCGGGGCTCATTAACAAGGATATCTTTAAGGTCGATAATGGTTTTTAGTAATTCGTTGTATTCGCTTTCAATCTTTTCTCTTTCAAGTCCCGTCAATCGTTGCAAACGCATATCCAAAATCGCATTGGCTTGAATTTCAGTCAATTTGAACGATTCCATTAACCCCGAACGGGCGATTTCCGTGGTAGAAGACGCACGAATTAGTTTAATGATGGCGTCAATGTTATCCAATGCAATGCGCAACCCTTCCAAAATATGAAGGCGCTCTTCCGCTTTGCGTAAATCGAATTTGGTACGGCGTAAAATAACTTCTTTACGATGTTCAATATAATGAACAAGGATTTCTTTCAGATTAAGGGTTCTAGGTACACCCGCAACCAAAGCAACCGCATTCACGCCAAAACTATTTTGAAGCTGTGTATGCTTATATAGTTGGTTTAATACGACGTCTGCAATCGCATCCCGTTTCAATTCGATATAGATACGCATCCCTTTACGATCAGATTCGTCTCGTAAATCGGCGATGCCGGTGATTTTCTTTTCCTGAACCAATTCCGCGATTTTAATGATCAAATTGGCCTTGTTCACCATATAAGGAATTTCATGAACGATGATGGCCTGCTTATTTTTCTTCTTAGATTCTTCGATGCTGGTTTTGCTGCGAATCAACAAACTGCCGCGCCCGGTCAAAAACGCCGAACGAATGCCTTCCGTGCCACAGATCGTTCCACCAGTTGGAAAATCCGGCCCTTTTATATGTTCCATTAATTCTTCGATCGTCACATCGTGGTTATCGATGTAGGCGCAAATTCCGTCTACCAATTCCGACAAATTGTGAGGTGGAATGTTAGTAGCCATTCCTACAGCAATTCCCGAGGTTCCATTTAGAAGTAGCACGGGTAACTGTGTCGGTAACACAGTGGGTTCTTCCAACGATTCGTCAAAGTTGGTTGTAAAATTAACCGTTTCTTTTTCGATATCAGACAATAGCGCCATACTGATCCGCGCCATGCGGGCTTCGGTATATCGCATTGCGGCGGCATTATCGCCGTCGACCGATCCATAGTTGCCTTGTCCGTCGATCAATGGATAACGCAGCGAAAAGTCTTGCGCCATCCGAACCAACGAATCATAAACGGCAGTGTCGCCATGCGGATGGTAACGCCCCAAAACGTCTCCGACGATTCTAGCGCATTTCTTGTAAGGTCTACCGGCGGTATATCCCGCCTCATACATCGAATACAAAATACGGCGATGAACAGGCTTTAATCCGTCCCGCACGTCCGGAAGCGCGCGTCCGACAATAACGGACATCGCATACTCCAAATAGGAGGACTTCATTTCATCATCGATATTGATAGTTTTGATACCCTGGTTGCTAACGATCTCTTCTAGATTTTCCATTGGTCATTCCTCCTAAACGTCAATCCAGCGCGCGTTTTTGGCATACTTCTCAATAAAGGCTTTCCGGTTTTCTACCTTGCTACCCATTAAAATTGTAAAGATCTGATCCGCTTCTTCGCCATCTTCAAGATGCACCTGGAGCATGGCGCGCTTTGTGGGATCCATCGTGGTTTCCCAAAGTTGATCCGGGTTCATTTCTCCCAACCCTTTGTAGCGCTGGAGAGTGCATTTATCCCGGCCCCATTCATCCAATATTTTTTCCATCGCTTCTTCATTATAGGCATATTTTCGAGCCGCGCCTTTTTTAACCAAAAACAACGGCGGCTGCGCAATATATAAACATCCGGCTTCAATAATGGATCGGGCATAGCGGAAGAAAAAGGTCAGCAACAGCGTACGAATATGCGCGCCATCCACGTCCGCGTCGGTCATAATTACGATTTTGTGATAGCGTAATTTGGTAAGCACACTTGCTTTGGGGATTTCCTTGGCTTCAGTGGACTCTTCTTCATCTTTTTCGGGAGCAAGTCCGGAAATAGCCTCCGGACCCACCGCGGTAATTAACGCCCGAATTTCTTCGTTGGATAAAATCTTATCCAAGCGCGCTTTTTCAACGTTCAAAACTTTTCCACGCAGCGGTAAAATAGCTTGGAAATTGCGATCTCGTCCTTGTTTTGCGGATCCACCGGCAGAATCACCTTCCACCAAAAACATTTCACAGTTGGCCGGGTCGCTATCCGAACAATCCGCCAGTTTTCCAGGTAGCGTTGTACTTTCCAAACTGCTTTTTCGGCGTGCCAGGTCCTGCGCCTTTCGCGTTGCTTCACGTACACGCTGCGCAATCATGGCCTTATTAACAATCAGTTTGCCTACATTGGGTTTCGCCTCAATAAAATCGGACAACCCTTCGTCAACTAATGAATCTACGATGCCCTTAATTTCGGTATTGCCTAATTTAGATTTCGTTTGACCCTCAAACTGGGGATTTTGTAGTTTTACGCTAATAACCGCAGTAAGGCCTTCACGTAAATCATTGCCAACAAACATCATTTTTTTATCTTTAATCAGGTCATATTTTTTCGCGAAATTGTTCATGACCCGAGTGAGAGCAGTCTTAAATCCAATTAAATGCGTGCCACCTTCTTTTGTGCGGATGTTATTCGCAAATGAGATCGTGTGTTCGTCGTAATAGTCTGAGACATATTGAATCGCAACTTCAACTTCATAATCGTCGCGCTCTTTTTTCATATAAATCGGCGGACTAAAAAGAGCTTCTTTATTTTCGTTTAACGATTCAACATATTGCTTGATTCCGCCTTCGAAGCAGTGGCTATTTTTGGTTTGCGCTTCGTACCGGTTATCTTCAAAATGGATGGTGATGCCCTTATTAAGAAAGGCCAGTTCTTTTAATCGATGGTCAATAATTTCTGAAGTAAATTCTAAGTCTTCAAATATTTCGTGATCTGGTTTGAAACGAACGGTAGTGCCCGGTCGTTCCTGTGGAAAATCAACCGTCTGACCCACAGCATTTTTTGGAACGCCACGGTGATATGTTTGGGTATAGCGCTTATTGTTTCGGTAAACAGTAACTTCCAGCCATTCGGATAACGCGTTTACAACGGATACTCCGACCCCGTGCAAACCGCCGGATACTTTATAGCCCTTACCCTCAAATTTTCCGCCGGCGTGAAGCTTGGTCATAACGACTTCGACGGCAGGCATACCCGTTTCTTTATGAATATCGATAGGGATACCGCGACCGTTGTCTACAACAGTAACGATATTGTCTTTGTCGATCGTAACAAAAATCTCGTTGCAATGGCCGGCCATCGCTTCGTCAACGCTGTTGTCGACGACTTCGAAAATAAGGTGATTAAGACCGGGTTTTCCGGTGGAGCCGATGTACATTCCGGGCCGTTTCCGGACAGCTTCCAGACCTTCAAGAACCTTGATCTGCGCGGCATCGTAATTTTGGGCCATAGCGTTCTCCTGGTGTTGGAATGCGCTTATGATATCACGGTAGAGACAGGTTTTAAAGCTATCTCTACCGCGAACCCGTCAAAATTTACGCCGCCAATAATTCCGGCTCGGCCTGACGTACCAAGCGCTCTTCTGAGTAACGTTTGGGTTCCAATATTTGAAAACTGTCGCCGACGATTTCGGTGACCCGAAATTTCTTACCTTCTTTTTCAAATTTTCTAATTTGAACGCTGCCCCATACCAATACGGGACTTCCTTTATGC
>CAYGHZ010000009.1:0-12146 GCA_964349635.1 uncultured Candidatus Marinamargulisbacteria bacterium | reverse complement strand
GAGCCACCTTTCCCCAGAGGCATACCGGAACAAAATCCGTATCAAACGTTCCGTCCGATTTCCGATAGTCGCGTTGAACCGCCAGATTAAACACCGTTTTGATAAGCGATTCGTTGATTTTAAAAACTTGCGGATCCTTGGTGAGTCTTCCGACGAGCGTAGTGTGGTTGTAAAAGTATGCCATAGTGCTACTCCTTCTTTTTTTCGTATTTGGTTTTTTTGTGGGTACCCGTAAAAAAGAGTAGCGCTGTTTTAAAGTAACGTCAACAATTTATTTTTATTAATTTTTGATGACGTTATTTGCTTTCCATCTTTATTAGAGAACCCGACTCCCCGGACCAGCACCCTATCCTCGGTAACCAACGGTCGCGCAGGGCGCAGCCCCGTAACTGGGGTCTCCCATATCGGAGCGCCGTCGGCCGGACGGATGGCGGCTAGTATCTGCACGTTTCCCGATGTTGTTAGCGCGATGATCTGATCCCCGGCAGAAGGAGGAACAATCACCGCACATGGAAATTTCCATTGATTGTCACCGGTGTTCAGGTCGACAGACAGGATGCAATCTTTGAACGTTACAATCGCACGATCACCCATAATCGTTGGAGAAAAAAGAGGTTTGACGTCAAAGGAACGTCGCCAACGTTCCGTTCCACTTTTAGAATCGCAATCAAGAAGACTGCCTTCTTGGCTAACAACCAAGACATGATTACCCGACACAACGGGATAGAGGTTAAAATCGAGTTGCAAATCCACCGCCCATTGTTCGCTTCCGGTGTCACTTGCAAAGGATCGCAACTTGGATCCATCGACAATATATAGGGACTCATTAGAGTAAATCAGATCGGAATGCGATGCGCTTTCCAACGACACCTTATACAAAACATTGCCATTTTCCGCAAATACGCCAAACAGCTGGCAGGGCTCACCCTCTTGGACAAAATTCAAAATATCGTCTTGGAAAACCAAGCCGCGATGCACAGATCCCTGCAGCGTGAATTCCCAGTTTCGGCGATTGGCGATCAGCGACTCGGAGTACAGAGTGTTGTTGTTTGCAAAGAAAATCGAATTTTTTGATGTGACCGGCGGACTCGTCGCCTCTACATTCAACGTAGTTTGGGCGGCGGACTGGAGAACCGAAAGAGAACAATAGTAGGAATTGGCGCTGTTGAGCCCGATCATTTGCCAACCCGTCGCGTCATCGATTTTTTTGGCGACAGCGATAGGAGGCGCACCCTTCCCCACCCAAAAGCTATCGATCACTTTCTTCGCGCTATTTTTTAGGGTAGCCCAATGACCATCATCCGTCCGTATGGAAATAACATAACCGGTGTTCCCTTTAATATAATAGTATTCACCGATAATGACCTTCTTTACCTGCAAGTTGTCGCCCAACAAATTCTTGCTAAATACGGCGACATGGCTATCGTCGACGTTAGCCTGTTGGTTTTCGGCTAAACTGCCTTTTCGTTGCATGAGGTTGATCCAACCGTCATAGACCGAGGACATAACCCGCTGATAGAGCGCATTTGCCGTAACGGGAGTTCCAAACGTGTAAACGTAAACGTTAATCGACGAGACCAAATCATTGTGAAGCAAGGACACACGAACCGGGTCGCGACCCGATAATGCCTGCCAGTCGGACGGTACGGATAGATGGATACCTGACTTTTCGTCAAAATAGGTCGATTTGGCGTGCAGAGAGGCGCCCAGCAACAAGAGAAAGAAGAAAAAGAGCCCCTTTTTCATCACGATGGCATTACTATAGCACGATCTAAATTAGTGAGTCGAAACCTTCGGCTTCAGCAAGTGGGTAAGTTCGAGATTGATTCGATTTTGGGCGTCGACTTCAAAAACCTTGACCTCGACCGCTTGACCGACGTGAAGATAATCTTCCACTTTATTGACGCGCTGCTCGGCCATTCGCGACACATGCAACAACCCTTCTTTGCCGGGCATCACTTCGATAAAGGCGCCAAACGCCATCAACTTCACTACTTTCCCTTGATAGACTTCGCCAACTTCAACGTCTTTGGCCAAATCCAAAATCATTTTCTTGGCCTTGTTCAAATCTTCCTGATTTTTTGCCGAAACGCAAACTTCGCCCGGAGTACCGTCGTTAATCGCAACCGACGCTTTGGACTCTTCCTCAATCTTACGGATCATCTTCCCACCCGGCCCGATAATCAACCCTACTTTTTCAGGATTAATTCTGAAGGTTTCAATTTTAGGGGCATTGGGAGACAGAACCGGTCGTGGTTTTGCCAAGGTTTCTAACATTTTATTCAAAATATGGAGCCGACCTTCTTTCGCTTGCGCCAACGCCTCTTTCAAAATCTTTTCAGACAAACCGGCTACTTTGATATCCAATTGAAGCGCTGTAATGCCGTTGATGGTTCCTGCCACTTTAAAATCCATATCACCATAGTGGTCTTCAAGACCTTGAATATCGGACAAAATAACGTAATCGCCACCGTCGATCAAAAGTCCCATTGCAATTCCGGAAACCGGCGACTTAATCGGAACTCCGCAGTCCATTAGCGACAGCGTGCCGGAGCATACCGAGGCCATCGACGAGGAACCATTGGATTCAAGGATTTCAGAAACAATACGGACAGTATAAGGGAAGGTACCGCCCGAAGGCATAATCGCTCTCAGCGATTTTTCGGCTAACGCGCCATGGCCCAATTCGCGACGGCTAGTAAAGCCTACACGGCCAACTTCGCCCACCGAAAACGGAGGGAAGTTATAGTGGAAATAATAATTATTTTTATAGGTATCGCGTAAACCGTCTTCCATCTGTTCGTCATCAGAGGTACCTAATGTGATGACGCCTAGACTCTGCGTTTCGCCTCGAGTAAACAGCGCCGAACCATGCGCAGACGGCAATAAGCCGACTTCAATTTCAATGGGTCGAATTTCATTCAGACGACGACCGTCGGGACGAATTTTAGCTTTTATAACCGAATCACGAATCTGTTCTTTCTTAACGGACGAAAACGTTTTCTTTATTTGCGCCTTATTATCAATTTCTTTATTTTCAAATTTCTCGACGACCTGCTTTTCAAGGTCTTTTAGAAAGTCATCGATCTGCTTTTTATTGCCTGATTTCATATTAAGCGCGATCTTATCCCCGATAAACGATCGGATTTGAGACTCGAGATCCGCATCTTTAACAACGTCGGGAAGCGCTACTTTGGTCTTACCTACCTGACGCACCAGATCCTCTTGCAACTGGATGGTTTCAATAATGTGCTTATGCGCAAAAGCAATGGCTTGCAAAACGATATCTTCCGAAACCTCATTGGCTTCAGCCTCTACCATCAATATCGCGTCTTTTGTTCCGGCTACGACAATTTCAAGCTCGTTGTCTTTGAGTTCGTCCTGAGTCGGGTTAAAAATAAATTGACCCTCCGTATAGCAGACCAACGCGGCGCCAATCGGGCCATTAAACGGAATGTCCGATATGGAAAGAGCGGCGGATGCGCCGATAATGCCCATAAACTCCGGAGAAAATGTTTCATCGTATGACAAAACGGTCAATACGACTTGAACTTCGTTGAACATGTTCTTAGGAAATGACGGCCGCAACGGACGGTCGATCAATCGGGCGGTTAGCGTCGCGCCGGTGCGCGGTTTTGCTTCGCGCTTAAAAAAACCGCCGGGAATTTTGCCTGCGGCATACATTTTTTCGGAGTACTCAACCGTTAACGGAAAAAAGTCGATGCCTTCTCTAGGCTCCGGACTCATCGTCACTGCAGCTAGCATCACCGTGTTGCCGCATTCAACGGTCACCGACCCGTTGGCCTGCTTGGCCATAACGCCGGTTTTTAGCCTGATTTCTTTACCGCCAATGGATAGGCGACTAACCCTAGGATTATTCAACATTAAGCTTCTTTTAACTTGAGGTTTAATTTTTTGGCGAGACTTTCAAGGCTTTTACTCTTTTTGCGCTGAAGATAAGTTAGCAGCTTGCGACGTTTGCCAACCATAAGCAAAAGGCCTCGCCGCGTATGATGATCTTTTTTGTGAATTTTTAGATGTTCAACCAGGTGATTGATGCGTTCGGTTAAAACGGCTACTTGCACTTCGCAAGACCCCGTATCGGTTTCATGAATTTTGAATGCTTCGATTACTGTTTTTTTGTCTTTTGTTCCCATTTTAGCTGTCATTTTGCGATATTATCACGTTGGAAAACGCAAGGCAAGGTTGTATAATCCACGTACTTTTATGCCCGTCCTCGACGTATTAATTTATCCGGATCCGGTACTGCGGCAGGCGACACGGCGCATCACAGTATTTGACGAAAAGCTAAAAAATTTGCTCGAAAACATGTTTGAAACCATGGACGCCTACAAAGGCGTTGGGTTAGCGGCCCCCCAAATCGGCGTTTTGGAAAAAATTATTGTGGTGTCCTATGAAGAACGATCGTTGGCGTTAATTAACCCGGAAATTATTTTTCATGAAGGAGAGACGATAGATGAGGAAGGGTGTCTGAGTTTACCGGAAGTCACCATGCAATTGAAACGCTTTGATATCATCAAAGTAAAAGCGCAGGATTTTGAGGGAAATCCCGTATTATTGGATGAGCACGGATTTTTCTCGCGGATCTTGCAACATGAAATTGACCATCTCAACGGCATCTTAATTATCGATAAGGAACCCTATGTTAATCACCGTTCTTAAATCTAAAATTGCGTACGCAACTCTGACACAAACCGATCTCTATTATGTGGGAAGCATCACCATTGATGAAGACATTATGGAGCGGGCGCATCTGAGAGAATTTGAACAGGTGCATGTTGTAAACCTTAACAATGGTGAACGGCTTGAGACCTATGTAATTAAAGGGAAGCGGGGTAGCCGCGTGTTTGGATTGAATGGCCCGGCGGCTCGCAAGGGACACGTGGGGGATCAAATTTTTATTATCGCTTATGTTCAAATTGACGCGGACCAGTCTTTGACGCCGGTCGTGGTGGATTTGCGATGAGCCGATTGAAGATTGGCGGCGCTACGGCAGCAGAGTTGGCCAAGGAGTATGGCACGCCGTTATATGTAGTGGACGAGACAACATTGCGTGATAATTGTCGCCGGTATACCGACACTCTAAAAACGCATTACCCCGATTTTTTGGTTGCCTATGCCGGCAAGGCCAATTTGAATATCGGACTGCTTGATATCCTGGCCAGTGAAGGTTTGGGTGTTGATGTGGTGTCCGGCGGAGAGCTTTATACGGCGTTAAAGAGTCGGGTTAGGCCCGAGACTATTGTGTTTCATGGGAATAACAAATCGATTGAGGAGCTGGAGTTCGCCTTAAAATCGGGGATTCGGGTTGTGGCGGACAATCCCCAGGAAATCGAAACTATTATTAAGCTCAATCTTGAGGCTCGGGTGATGTTGAGGTTAAAGCCGGAAATTGAAGCCCATACTCATGACTATATTAAGACGGGTCACATCGACTCGAAGTTTGGGATCGACAAGCGTGATTATCTGGCGATTGTCAAAGAGCTGAAAAAACATTCGAAAATTGAATTTTTGGGGTTACACAGCCATATCGGGTCACAGATTTTTGATGTACAGCCCTATGAAGACCTGGTTCAGATTATGGTTGGACATATGGAAGAAGTGGGCGGCGTCAAAGAATTGAACCTGGGCGGTGGCCTGGGGATTCGCTATATAAAGGACGACGATCCTCCGGCAATCGAAGAAGTGGTTTCTAAGATGGCCTTGGCGCTTAAAGCGGCTTGTAAAACTAAAAATATTCCGTTGCCCAAGTTAATTTTGGAACCCGGCCGCTCTATCGTGGGGTCCGCCGGAACAACGCTGTATACCGTGGGTGCTATTAAACCGGTGCCGGGAATTAAAGAGTATTTGTTTGTGGACGGTGGGATGGCGGACAATATTCGTCCGATGATGTACCAGGCTAAATATACATTTGCATTGGCGGATAAAATGGATCAACCGGCTAAGAAATCGTACGCAATTGCGGGAAAATATTGCGAATCGGGCGATGTGCTGGCAGAGAACGTCCCGTTGCCGGAGGCCGCCGTTGGCGATGTGGTTGCGGTGTTTGGAACGGGGGCCTACAACTATTCGATGGCGTCGAACTACAATCGCAGTTGCAAGCCTGCCATGGTTGTCGTGAATGAAGGAAAAAGCAGAGTACTGGTCAGACGTGAAACGATGGAAGATCTGATTCGGTGTGATCTGCTGACATGATAACGCCGTTTACCCTTCCCTTACCTCCGTATCTATTGCTAGTGGCGCATGTCGTGGACGTTGCGATCGTTTTTTATGTGATTTATCGTTTTTTGCTTTGGGCCAAGACGACGCATGTCTTTAATTTGATTCGCGGTCTGTTTATGTTGATTTTGATTTATCCTCTCAGCCACTTACTGGGCTTCACCACGTTAGAATGGGTGACTGGAAAATTTGCGACGGTGCTATTTTTGGTATTCATCGTCATTTTTCAGCCGGAATTGCGGCGGTTTTTGGAGCGCATCGGAACTACCGGTCAGCTATTTTCTCCGTTCCTGTTTCAAAGCACGGCGCAAAGTACAATCGTGATCAAAAATATTTTGCGGGCGGTGGAAACCTTAGCACGGGATAAGGTGGGGGCGCTCATTGCGATTGAAGTCAGCACCAACCTGACGGACTATATCGAATCGGGGATTCGAATCAGCGGCAACGTGTCGTCCGATTTGTTGGCCTCGTTGTTTTGGCCGGGATCGCCGACGCACGACGGAGCGGTCATCATTCGGGAAAATAAAATTGAGGCCGCAGGTTGTTTGTTGCCGTTAAAAGAAATTCCGCCGAGCGACCGGCGATTGGGGATGCGGCATCGGGCGGCGTTGGGATTGTCCGAAATTACAGATGCGGTTGTGATTATTATTTCGGAAGAAACCGGCGTGATTTCGTTGGCTGAAAACGGCAATTTGACCCGGTATCTGAATAAGGAAGCCCTCGAAGCGCGCTTGTTTAATCTATATAAGGAAGACGAACTGAAACAAAATGCGGCCTATTGATATTATTCAGAAAAAGAAAAACGGCCAAAAGATCAGCGTTTTGACCGCATACGAAAGTATTTTTTCTCAGCTCCTGAGTGAAGCGGAAATTGATATTGTGTTGGTGGGAGATTCTCTGGGAAATGTGTTTTCCGGTTTTGACAACACGTTGCCGGTTACGATGGAGCACATGATTTACCACACGCAGGCCGTAACTCGCGCCAAGCCAAAAGGATTGGTGGTAGCGGATATGCCGTTTATGAGTTACCACTCTCCCGAACTTGCCAAACACAACGCGGGTAGGTTGATTGCCGAAGGAGGAGCGCAGGCGGTGAAATTGGAAATTCAGCCTGCGACGCTAGAGTGCGCCAGGCTGATAGTGGGCATGGGTATTCCGGTGATGGGGCATATCGGATTTACTCCGCAATGGGTAAATGAACTAGGCTACCGCGTTCAGGGACGGGATAACGCGGAGCAGCTGTTGAAATTGGCCAAGCAGGTGGAATCGTCGGGATGTTTTTCAGTTGTGCTGGAAATGGTGCCGCAAGACCTGACCAAGAAAATTACCGAAAGTGTTTCGATCCCCACTATTGGCATTGGCGCCGGTAAATATTGCGACGGCCAAGTGCTGGTGACGCAGGATTTACTGGGCCTGAATCGACACGCGCCCAAATTCGTTAAACCATACGGCCAATTTTTTGATCAGATGAAACAAGCCATTCAGGCCTTTAAATCCGATGTTGAAAACGAAAGGTTTCCCGATGAGTCCCATTCGTATCTATAACACGCTGTCCGGTAGCAAAGAGGATTTTGTGCCTCGCGTACCGGGCCAGGTGTCGTTTTATGTCTGCGGTGTTACCGCCTACGATCTTTCGCATATCGGGCATGGGCGAGCCTATGTCGCCTTCGATACGATGCGACGCTATTTAGAAACCCAAAGCTTCGACGTGAACTATGTGCAAAATTTTACCGATATCGACGACAAAATTATTAATCGCGCCCACGACTTAGGGATTTCGTGCGATGCACTAACCGAAAAAAATATTCAGGCCTATTTTGAGGATATGGATAGGCTGAATGTAGAACGCGCCAAATCCTATCCTCGGGCCACGCAAAACATTCCGGCCATGGTCGCCATGATTGAGACCCTGATCACACAAGGCCATGCCTATGAGTTAGGGGGTGATGTGTGTTTTTCGGTTGAGACGTTTGCCTCCTACGGAAAATTATCTAAGAAGATACTTGAAGATTTGATTGCTGGAATCCGGGTGGATATTTCTGATAAGAAAAAGAATCCGTTGGATTTTGTGTTATGGAAAGCCTCCAAGCCGGGAGAGCCGAGTTGGGACAGTCCCTGGGGAAAAGGGCGGCCCGGCTGGCATATCGAATGTTCCGCGATGGTGAAGTCGACTCTGGGAGAGACCATCGATATTCATGGCGGCGGAGAAGATCTCATTTTTCCCCATCATGAAAACGAAATTGCGCAATCAGAATGTTGCAATAACGCGCCGTTCGTTCGCTACTGGATTCACAATGGGTTTGTAACTGTAAGAAACGACAAGATGTCCAAATCTAAAAAGAATTTTGTAACGGTACGCGAATTGCTGGAAAAATTCGACGGGGAAGAAGTACGGTTTTATCTGCAAAAAGTGCATTATCGAGCACCGCTTCATTTTTCTTGGGATGGCGTTAAGGAAGCCAAGGCGGCGTTGGATCGCCTCTATAACACCCTGGCTAATTGTAACGCCTCGGGCACGTCGCCGGATCTGGATCGGCTAGAGAAAAAGTTTTTTGAAGCAATGGACGACGATTTTAACTATGCCGAAGCCATCGGCGTTTTGTTTGAGATCAGCAAATTTATTAATATTTATCATTTTGGATCTGACGTGTTGCTGCGCCTGGGGAAAATATTAGGCTTGTTTAATCGACAAGAAAGCACCTCGTTGAATCATGAGATTCAAGCTCTTGTAGATCAGCGAATAGAAGCAAGAAAGAATAAAGATTTTGCGATGTCGGATAGCATTCGTGATCGATTAAAAGAAGAATTTAAAATCGAGTTAGAAGATTCGCCGCAGGGCGTAAAGTGGAGACGCATCGGATGAAATTATCGGTATTAATTCCGTGTTATAACGAAAAAAATACGATTGCTCAGCTAGTGGATCGGGTATTAAAAAGCCCCATTGGAATAGAGATGGAAATTGTGATTGTCGATGACTGCTCGACCGACGGAACGCGTGAGGTCCTGGAAAAAGAGATCAACTCTAAAGTATCAAAAATCATTTATCATCCCATTAATAAGGGCAAAGGCGGGGCGATTAATACCGGCCTACAATCGGTGACCGGCGATATTTTGATCATTCAAGACGCCGATCTGGAATATAACCCCGACGAGTACCCCAAGTTAATCAAACCCATCGTCGAGGGGTTTGCCGATGTCGTATATGGCTCTCGGTTTTTGACGTCCGAATACCATCGCGTCCTTTATTTTTGGCATTCCGTGGGCAACAAATTTTTGACGTTGTTTTCTAACATGATGACCAACTTGAACTTAACCGACATGGAAACCTGCTACAAAGTTTTCAAAAAAGAGATTTATCAGAAGCTGACTATAAAAGAAAATCGGTTCGGGATTGAGCCGGAAATTACGGCAAAAATCGCGCGAATGCAGGCGGTAGTATATGAAGTGGGGATCAGTTATTTTGGTCGGACATATGCCGAGGGCAAAAAAATCGGGATGCGGGACGGGTTTCGGGCGATCTGGTGTATTCTAAAATACAATCTTTTTTAATCGCGTTTTTGATTTTGAGTTGGCCGTTCGCCTTCTTTCCGCTGACCGACGGCGACGTGGCGCATTGGGTGGGCATTGCACGCGAAGTTCAGATTCATAACAATTTCCTGACCGGCGCAAACGACCAAGCGCACGGCCCGATTTTAGGGTGGACGGCGGGACTTGTTACCAAGATCGCCCCTCAGTCCTTTTATTTGTATAACTTTTTTAATTTGCTCTGCGGCATGTTGGGCCTGGGTTTGATTTATTTTTTTGGGAAAAAGATTTGGGATGAAAAGACTGGCCGTCTTGCCGCCTTTTTGCTTTCGACCAGCCTGGTGTTTGTCTATCTGTCACGCACCCCCATGTATGATTGGGCGGCGGCGATTTTTTATTTTGCGTTTTGTGGTTTTTACTATGTTTATCTACGGGATCGAAACGTATCCTATTTGGGTTTAGCTATGCTCGGAGGAGCCATTGCCAGCCTTAGCCGATTCTCGATTTCGTTGGGACTAGCCGGTATTTTTCTGATTAGCGTTAACCTGATTTTTAGGCGATCGATTCTCTTGATGATGCGGGATCTGATTTTGCTCGCATGCGCCGGGCTGGTGATAAATTTACCTTGGTTGATGGGTCAATATTCGGTTCATGGGCTACCGTTTCTCAACGAATTTTTGTATGACAATATCGGTCGTTTTGTACGGGAACCCGGTAATGCTCCTATTCGGCGCGATTATTATGCGTTTGTGATTTATGCCTTGGTTGGCATCTTACCCCACACGTTTTGCCTGATCGCGACGGTGTTTCAGAAAGGGTTTTTTGCACGATTTAAACAAAATAGCCCCTATCTCACGATGCTGGCCGCTTTTCTTCCCTGTCTAATCATTTTTTCATTTTCGGGACATGTAAAATTGGCGCGTTATATCGCGTTTGTTTTTCCGCCGTTGATTTTGCTGTTGGCGCATCAGATGCGGTATTACGATTTGACGAATGAAGCCTGGCGAAAACGGTGTGGCAAAATGATTTTGTACACCGGGGTCGGGTTGGCAGCGATATTAGCGATGTTGATTGTTCAATTTCCCAACGAAGTTAAAGAAGCATGGCTTTTGGCCGCAGGAATTATCATCCTCCTATTTGGCCTTTTGTTTTTTTCGTATCGTGCGATTCAGAAACACGATCTCTTGATTCGGGCGCCGGAAACATTTTTGTGGCCCTATGCGACTATTTATATTTTATTTTTTTCGATATTGGCTTATGAGTATCAGACGGCGAGTTTTTTGACGTCGGTGCGGGATACGATTTTGGCTGCGATTAGATAATCTAACCCTCATCCAAAACCCGACTCGCCGAATCGCTTGACGATAGTTACGTTATAGTTACATAATATAATCATGGCAAATATAACTGTGCGAAATATTCCGGATTCCGTTTTTGAGAAAATACAGTTGCTCTCCGGTCTGGAAAGGCGCAGTATCAATAGCGAACTTTTGATTGTAATCGAGAGTGGGATCCATGCGCTGGAATCACGCCTGACAAGCGCATCCCATGGCCCAAGCGCCGGGACCCAAATCGCTCTTTGGAATGATATTGCCGGAAAATGGAAGGATAAGAAACCAGCCAAGAAGTTAATTTCAGAAATTTATCGCAGTCGATCGTTGGGTAGAGAAGTCTCCTTGTGATCGTTTTTGATACCGACGTTTGCATCGAATTATTGAGAGGCAATAAAAAGGTTCTTAAAAAAAGAAAAGAATATCCCGGAGACGTGGCCATTTCATTCATGACGGTTGGGGAACTATTTTATGGCGCCGAAAATTCCGCTTTTCCCGTTGAAAACAGGGTGTTGGTTGAAAAATTTTTGTTAACGGTGCCGACTCTGCATAGCGACGTCAACATCCTTAGGCGGTTTGGGGAGCTCAAGGCAACGTTGCGACGTCATAAGCAGCTAATTCCTGATGCCGATCTGTTTATTGCCGCCACGACCATTGAAAAAGCCGAAGCCCTGATCACCGGAAACCGCAAACATTTCGAGCGGATTGAGGGCCTAAGAATCGAAAACTGGATTCGCTGAAGTAATGTCCATGATGCATATTTAGGAATAATTTTCCTAATTAGACTTCGTCCAACACCCGAATCACCGATCGCACATACCCATCCAATTTTTTCAACGCGCGTTGCATAAATTTTTCTTTAACGGAATGGGTGACGATCACAATTTCAGCCTGCGTTTTAAGCTGGTCTTTTTGAATGATTTTGGAAATACTGACCCGGCTTTGACCAAACACGCGTGTGATTTTTTCCAAAACCCCATACGTGTCGGGGACGCGAAGCCGGATATAAAACTGCGAAAACGTTTCGTCGATGGGTGCGATCTGAACCGC
>CAYGHZ010000008.1:0-23630 GCA_964349635.1 uncultured Candidatus Marinamargulisbacteria bacterium | reverse complement strand
TCGGAAACGCCTTGCGTTCCAATACCGTTTTTTGCGTCCCACGAAATTTGGCTTCGTCATCACCCAAAATCACGGACTGCAAACCTCCCAATAAGTCGGAAAGCGTCGGATTTTTTAATAGATTTTCTAACGAAAATCCGTGGGCCGTCGCAATCAACTGCACGCCACGCTCGGCGATGGTGCGCGCCGCCTTGGTTTCTTCTTCCGTTCCAATTTCATCCACAATAATAACCTGCGGCATATGATTCTCGACCGCTTCGATCATAATCTTATGTTGCAAATCCGGAGACGGGACTTGCATTCGCCGGGCCAACCCAATACCGGGATGCGGAATATCACCATCACCCGCAATTTCATTCGAAGTATCCACAATAATCACGCGCTTTTGAAATTCGTCCGATAACACGCGGGCAATCTCGCGCAATTTTGTGGTTTTGCCAATTCCCGGCGGCCCTAACAATAAAATATTTTTCCCGCCCTCAACCAAATCGCGCATCATTTCGATGGTGCCAAACACGGCGCGCCCGACCCGACACGTCAGCCCGACAATCCGCCCCGACCGATTTCGAATCGCCGAAATGCGATGCAGCGTGCGTTGTAATCCGGCCCGATTATCGGTATTAAACTCACCCACTTTTTCGACAATACTATCAATCTCTTTATAGGAAACGACCGGCAACTGTTCCAGCTTAACAATCGAGGCGTCAAACCGAACTTCCGGCTTATAACCCAAATCCAAAATAACTTCATTTAAGGTCGAAAGTTGAGGGTGTTTCGATAAATACTCTTTAAGACGCTTGGGCAGAAGCCCCAGTAAAACCTGAACGTCCTCTTCTAGCACAACGTGCGCCCTCGTAACGCCTTTTGTAGCGTCAATTCATCGGCATAGTCCATATCCGCGCCCACCGGCAATCCGTAGGCCAATTTGCTGATTTTAGGCGCATCATTTTTGAGCAATTGAGTTAAATAAAGAGACGTCGCATCCCCTTCAATGGTCGGATTAATCGCCAAAATCAATTCGCGGACCGATTCATGTTTCAATCGTTGAACCAATTCATTGATCCGCAACACCTCCGGATGAATGCCATCCAGCGGCGAAATCAGTCCGCCCAAGACATGATAACGCCCCTTGTATTCGCGGGTGCGTTCCAACGCCAATATGTCCCGGGGCTCAGCGACGACGCACAACGTATCTTTTTCTCGCAACGGATCCTGGCAAATATGGCAAAGGGGTTCGATGGAAATATTATAACAACGCTCGCAATAGCGAATGGTTTGGCGTGTTTCAACCATCACTTTTGCAAATTCGGCGACTTCCTTGGCAGGAAGCGAGAGTATAAAAAAAGCCAGGCGTTGGGCTGATTTGGGCCCCACACCTGGCAATTTCTGGAACTGCTGCATCAACCCCGCCAGGGGATGGGCTAGGCTCAATCGGTTAATCCCGGGATATTTAATCCGCCGGAAATTTCCGCCAACTGGCCGCTAGCAATATCTTTTGCTTTTTTAGCGGCTTCATTAAACGCCTTCATTAATATACCAGGCAACGCGTTTGCATATTGAGACGAAATCAAATCCGGCGAAATCTTAACTTCCAGCACATCCAATTCACCTGACATCACAATCTGGATTTTTCCATCAGGCGACGCACCAGTCACCCGAATCTTTTTCAAATCGTCCTGCACCTTTTTCATCTTGGCCTTCATTTCCTTAGCCTGTTTTAATAACTTCCCCATATCTTTAATGCCTTCGAACATTCTATTTCCTCCTTAATCGACCAATGTTCCTTCGAACATGGCGATGATTTGATTTATTTTTTTAGGCTGATCCGTATTTACGGAAACAACCACCGGAGCAACAACGGCGGCCCCTGAGCCTGTCGAAGGGGCAGAACCCTCGCCAACAGATACCGAATATTTTTTACCAAAAACCTCCTCCGTTAGATTGGCTAAATAAATTTGGTTGTCGTTCTCTTTTAATTTTTCCCTAAAAAATTTGATGTCCTGAATTAACGCCACGGTAATGGCGGTATCCGACATCGTCAAAACCTGAGACCCCCTTAAGATAGCATAAAGGGACGGGCGACCGGTTTTCATTTTTTCCAGACATGTTCCCCACTGACCCGTCGAATCTTTAGGAGCTTCCACCGGCTTTTGCACAGGAGGGGGAGCAACAACAACGGAAGCAACCAATGGAGCCGATCCGATCAACGATAAAAACCGCACCTGAAACAACAATTGCGGATTAGGAAACGACCGCAATTCACTTTCCGTTTTCGCAAACAATTCCAATATATGTTGCGCCTTCACCAAATCAATTTTGGCCGCCAAATCCTGCAATTTTTGCAACCGAGCGGCATCCAAATCCAATGTCTTGGTCAATCCCATTTTCACAAACAATACTTGGCGCAATACAGCGATAATATCGGTGATGAATTGCAAAACATTGATCCCGTCATCCAAATATTTTTGCAACATCGCCACGGTCGCTTCGCCCACGCCATCGAACAGCAGACCCAGCAATTCATACAATTGGTCATAATTGGCCGTCCCCAAAATCAACAAAACGTCTTCTTGGGAAATCTTCTCTCCGCCAAACGAATAAATTTGATCCAAAAGTGAAATCGCATCGCGCATACAGCCCGCCGAATTACGCGCAATCGTCTGCAAGCTTTGCTCCGAAATTTCCAATTTTTCCTGACCCGCGATTTTACTTAATTGCGCCACAATTTCTTGCAACGTCAGCATGCGAAATCGCAAATGCTGGCAACGCGAATGAATCGTTAACGGAATTTTATGGGGCTCAGTAGTCGCCAAAACAAACAACGTCTTCGCCGGCGGCTCTTCAATGGTCTTCAGCAGCGCATTAAACGCTCCGGCGCTGAGCATGTGCGCTTCATCAATAATATAGATTTTGTAGAGGCATTCGACAGGGGTAAAGTTAATTTGCTCGTTTAACGTCCGGATATTGTCCACGCCTGTATTGGACGCCGCATCGATTTCGATAACATCAACGGATTGGCCGCGCGTAATTTTTTCGCATAAATCACAACGCAAACACGGAGTCGACGATTTTCCGTTTCGGCAATTCAGCGCCTTCGCCAATATCCGCGCCAGCGATGTTTTACCGGTTCCCCTAGGCCCGGAAAAAATATACGCCTGCGACAGCCGATCGTACTGAATCGCATTTTTAAGCGTTTGAATAATATGTTCCTGCCCCTGAACTTCATCAAATGTTTGGGAGCGATATTTACGATAAAACGTCATGTGGGACATCGAGTCGCCAGTATAGCTGCTAAAATAAAGGATATGAAGTTGATTCTTGTTGGAGCCGGGGGCATGCTCGGTTCAGCATTTTCACACTATGACGTCATCTCCCTCGATCGCGCTTCTTTAGATATTTCGAGATCGCTCGACGTCCTGCCGACCGATGCGGACGTTCTGATCAACTGCGCCGCGTATACCCGCGTTGACGATTGCGAAACCCACATAGAGGAAGCGATACAAATCAACGGAACCGCCGTCGGAAATTTGGCCCAATGGTGCAACGCACATCGCGTCACGCTCGTCCATTTTTCGACTGACTACGTGTTTGACGGTCAAAAAAAAGAACCCTATTTGGAAACCGATCCGACCAACCCGTTAAGCATCTATGGCAAATCCAAGCTCGCAGGCGAGCAGGCCATCATAGAACACTGCCAGCGCTACTATATTTTTAGAATTCAATGGCTATACGGCGCCAACGGCAAACATTTCGTCGATACCATCATTCGCCTCGCCAAAGAAAAAGAGAGCTTAAATATCGTTAACGATCAGTGGGGGTCTCCTTCCTGGACGCATGACATTGCTCGTTGCATTATGTCATTCCTTAAAAAATCTCCTGACTACGGCATCTATCACTTAGCGAATACGGGATATACCTCCTGGCTTGAATTCGCCCGATTTTTCCTTGGCCCCAATTACCCATTGCACCCCATAACCACCGATCAAATGCCCCGTCCGGCGAAACGCCCGCTTAATTCCCGTCTCTGCATCGACAAATACCTATCAGTTGGGGAAAGACCGCTGCCCTGGCAAGACGCCGTACGCGCATATTTAGCCGAAAAACGGGAATATTGAAACCTATGGTCCATTTTTGGAATGTAAACGCGGTAGCGGACGAGCTTAAAAACAACCACCTGTCCGAACGCAAGCAATTTCATTATTTTTGCTTCTCGTTTGCCGTGGCCGGAAAAATTACGCTGTTTTTAGCCTATGTATCCAACTATTCCTATCTTCAGGGCTTTACCGATTTTGTCGTGGGGATCTCGATCGCGTTAGTCGGTCTTTTTGCGTGTTTTCGGGTGAACGAAAAAGGCGATAACGAACATTTTTTAGCACGCTTTTTCTGCCTTTCGCTTCCGATTTCCATTCGGTTATTTGCCGTCACCATGGCTATTTTCTTTATCGAATTCGTAGCTTTACACGTGTATCAGATTCCTGATACGTTTGTCACACAGCTTAATACGCTGATGGGCAGCGGACTGGATATCGCTTTTTTTGTCTGGATTCGCGCCAAACTACTCTATATTGTGAGGGGCTAATCACATGAAACGCATTGTACTGGCCGCCGATCATGGCGCGGTGGATCTAAAAGACCAATTACGAGACTATTTGGCAAAAAAATATACCAACCTGAAAATCGATGATTTGGGCACTTATTCCAAAGAATCGGTGGATTATCCGGACATCGCTAAACGCGTGGCGGACCAAGTCAAAAATAACACCGAAACCGCCGGCATCTTATGTTGCGGAACCGGGATTGGCGTAAGTATGCAAGCCAACCGCTACAAAGGCGTGCGTGCGGCGCTGGTCTACGACGAATTCACTGCCAAAATGGCCAAAGAACACAATAACGCGAACGTGCTGTGTTTGGGAGGTAGAACCACTCCGGTCGATACGGCCAAACACCTGGTAGATACATGGCTCGACGCATCCTTTGAAGGCGGTCGCCATGAACGCCGAATCGAAAAACTCGACCTTCCCTAAATAGTCTATTGACGTCACTCTTTTTATAAATGTAGTATTTGATTACGCAATCAACATATTATTAAGGAGGGATTTTTTGTGTCGCAAAACTCAAAGGGGTTTACGTTAATTGAACTCGTCATCACCATCGCTATTATCGGCATTATCAGCGCTATTGCACTCCCCAATTTCACTTCCATACAATCCAAAGCCAAAGAAAGTTCGCTCAAAACCCTCTCCCACTCCCTTCAAATCGCGTTAGAATCTTATTATTTAGCCCAAGGAAATTATCCGACCGGAACCAACGTTCCGTTAAGCGATCTGGCCCCCGTATTAGCTTCCGTCGGAACCTTTACACAACAACCCAAAAATCCGTTTACCGGAAAAACGTTTAGCTCCTCTGACGATTCAGGGAAGGTGGAGTATAGCTTCGATTCGACGACACAGGTCTATACGCTGACTGCCTATGGGGCCGGCAACAAGCAAGCGATTCTGACGTTGCAAAACAGCTAGCAATTTTCTCTCACTTAAGTTGAATTACCCGTTCGATCAACAATAGGCGCAAGCGTCCGTTCCCGAAGTGTGGCAGGATCAACGATATACTCCCGGTTATACCAGTTCTGAACCCAACGCAGCCGGACATAAAGCTGCTCGGCCATAATCGCATTTTCCCGGGTTACGCCGGGCGGGTTTGCCAGCAAACCAATGGCCGCTTCCAAGAGCGGGTTTGCCACCGGGTCCATTAGCCCGGCAACAAAATGATAGCGATCAAAAACATGGTGCGCATGCGCCCCTTCCAAAGCTACTATTGAATTCAGCAATCTTCTGGCTCGGCTTTCCAACGGTTCCGAAGGCGAGGTCGCCCCAATAGACGCCATTAGCGCATCAAAACCAAATTCGTTCTTGGACGCAAAGCAATTCCCTTCATCCTCTTCGATAGAGAGGTTTTCTTTCAACGCCGCGACAATATTTCTATACAGCCCCTGATAGATTCCCCAAGCACCCGGACTATAAGGAAGATCAAGTGGCCCTAGCGCACCGAGAAAGGATTGGCTTGCCATCCCGCTTCCGGAAAGAGCCAAGATCGCGTTATCTAGAAGGGACTTCAAATTTATATGACCCTCTCTTCTCTCAATATAGGCCTCTAATGGCGGCGACGGATCCTCATTGGGCATCACCATCGCAAGCAGCGTCTTGGGAACAGATAATAGCTCCCTTAGCAACGAACTCAATGTAATATAGAAATGTCTTTTGGAAGCAGGATTATAAACCGAACAAAAAAAACAGTCTTGCTTTGCAAATCCGGCGCTTTCCTGATCTTGTTGGGATGAGAGAGCCAGACACCATCGAAGTAAATCCCCATCCGTCAAAAGAGCTACCAAAGCAAGTCTTTCCGGCGTCTCGGCCAACAATTTCATGTGCGTACCGGTCATTCCCAACACTAATGCGTTCCTCTTGTAATATGCAGCGATATCCTCTTTGAGTACATTGAGCGCCTCCGGATAAGTTAACGTTCTCCCATCCTCAAGGGACGTGGTTTCCTTCCGGCCCGCTTCCACTAGCTTATCGCGCTCCGCGCTTTTAGAATTAAGGCGTTCAATAATGGCATCGATATGAGTAGGGGCACACATCCGAGAAAATTTATAACCCTTACATGCAAGGCCTTGAACCTTGGCTAATTGTTTAGCTATTTCGGACTGGTCGACAGCCTTCGGAACCGCCACCGGAGACGGGGAGAATCCTGCGCCCGGAACCGCCGGCATGATAATACGCCGGATTGAGGCAAGAATTCGCTCCAGCCTAGCGTTGCCAGGCGCTAAAGATTCTAATCGATCGCGCAACGCGACTAACGTTTCTCGTGAGAAACCCGCCCGCATAATAAGGGCGTCCCTATGCCCATCTTCCTGCGTTTCAGCTTCGTTCCACCAACTTCGAAAATGAAAGTCATAGACTTGCCTGGTGAAAATATCTTTAAACTCATCGTAACGGGGCTCTGAATCCTTCGCCGCAGGAGGTCGGGCCGACGGAGCAATGTTATCGATAGCAGCAATAATCTTCTCCAACGTCTCATTGCGAGGATACCGGCTGCCATACGCCAGTAAACTGACGGCCAAACTCCGCAATTCATCCGGAGCGATTCGTGATTCGGCAATTAAGGAATTGATGGGTTCAGACATAGTCCCACCGGTCATCCACCACCGTTTGAAATGAGTTTCATATTGTTCGCGGGTTATGCCTTTTAGGTCGGAAAAAGGCGGTGCCAACAGGGCATGCTGCACATAAGGGCTTTCAAGAATGGCTTCTTTAAGCTTTTCTACTGATTCCAAGATTCGTGCCCATTCAAAGGCTTGGGCAGGTACGCGCGCGTCTCGATTAATCTCTGAAAACAGCGCGCTTTGTTCCGGATTCTTCGACAGGATCATTTCTAAAAGGCGATCCATATTCTTCGGATCTTTGGCCGCAACCGGCACCGCGCCGGATGGCATCATCTGCACGCCTTTAGCAATAAGGAAGCCGGCGGTAGCGATAAGGCGCGTGGAATTTTGGAGTTCCCTGACAGGCGTCAATTTGACATCATTAATCGTCTTAATAACGCCATCCAGCTGAACGTCCGACCGGACAGGAAGAGGAACATAGACAACGGAGGCAAAGATGCATGATGAGGAAAACTCTGTAAATCTGGGAGGAGGCATTTCTTTGACGCGTTCAAATTTTAGTTCCCCGCCTTCGTATCGACGCAGGCAAAAGGGAAGCACTTCGCCGTCTTTAACTAAAAGTAACGATTCGTGATCGCGGGTTGTAAAAGGGTTATATTTGGCATGAAAATATTGAGCGCCCCGCTGATTGCCCCCATCTCTCTCTTGAATTACACCTACAAATACCAACTGATAGCCGCGAGGAAGCGGCTCAACGTTAAGATCCGTAACTACGCTTAGATTATCAACCGTAAGATCCCGTCTTCGTAAATCGTTGTACACCTCTTCCGCGTTCTGTTTTCTGGTGATTTTCTCCAGATTATCCTTTAAATTTTGGGCATATGTTTTGAAAGGGTCGGAAACAGGCGGAGGCCCTACGGGGGGAACTATCGGCGAAGGTCGGCCGCCACCGGGAGCCGGTGGAATTAAAGAGGGCGGAAGAAGCTTTTCAGATTTTCCGGGCAGACCGGACGGATTCGGGCTTCCTCCGACAGAAGCTGCGCTCATACGCTTGTTGTACCCGGCGTAGCATATGGTTTAAACATTAGAGGCTAATCCGCCTGCTTCTTAATCTCTTTTTTCAACCGCGCAATGGCGTTTTTGTAGATTCGAGAAATCTGGGATTCCGACACCCCTAGTTTTTGGCCGATTTGCTTGAATGTCATGTCGTCGCGGGTGTGATAAATCACGATTTTTCGTTCGCGATAACTAATCGCTTTCATCGCTTGGCTTAACTCCACGCCGGTTTCAATTTGATGCTCAAAATCCGCCCGGTCGTTAGCCAGCATATACACATGCGCAGCATCCGTAATCCAATCATAAAAACGCGACGGGTCGGACTTAGTGATATAGCGAATATGGTCTTTCATAGCACCAATAATTCGCGCCTGAGCTAGCGGCCAAATATCCTGGCCTTTATCAGGGTCCCACACTTTAAGGCTTTCTAGAAACTCCAACTTCGCGATCGTTTTTAAATCGTCGATTTCGCTACTGGCCACAAACGACGGTAAATAGTGTCCATAACGCCTGACGACGTAGTCGATTTTGGGATTGTAAAATCGGATAATTTCGGAAACGTAATTCGACAGCAAGTGTACCTTGATGTTGTTCAGAACCTTTGTTCCGATTTGTGACCAAAGCTCGTTAACTTGCGTCGTCGTCATTCCAGACCTAGCCTTACAAAAATCTCTTTAAGATAGCGGTCTTTTTGCACTTTTCCGTGAGTCTCTTCGGGCAATAACACCGAAAGAAGGCGCTTGGACTCTTCCACAATTCTTTCCTTGAGTGCATGGCGTAAAACGGTATCCGTAATTTTTAAATCCGGCAAATTAAGATCGAGATAGCTACCACCTTCCTCCCCGGACGCTTTTTCACCGACTCGCCGGTATTCGCTTTGCGGGATTCGCTTAAAATAAAACGACTTTTTAGAATTCGCCTTCATCAGCCGTAATAATTCCGATCGACTGAACCCGCACCTGAGGAATAATCTCATTGTAGGAGAGCACAGCCAATTGGGGATAATTCCTTTCGGTAAATTTTTTGAAATGCGCCCGAAGACGCGGAGAGCACAGCGCCACCGGCGGCCGCTCCATCTTCCTAAAGTTTGTCATATGTTCGGAGACTTGAGCCAGTATTTTCTCGCCCAACTGAGGATCCAAGGCCAAAAACGACCCGTATTCCGACTGGTGAACGGAGTTAATCATGTGTTCCTCCAACCGCGGATCGATGGTGAACACGGTAACGTTGTTTTCTTTGTCCCCGTATTTTCCACAAATTTGCCGCGCCAGCGATTGGCGAACATATTCGGCCAATAGATTTGTATCGCGGGACACATGCGCATAGTCCGCCAACCGCTCCAATATTGTCGATAAATCCCGAACCGATACTCGCTCTTTCACGAGCGCCTGCAAGACTTTATGCACCTGCCCCAACGACAACATATCCGGCACCAATTCGCGAACAATCGCCGCGTTAGTATTTTTGACCAATTCCATCAAGGACTGAACGTTTTGCCGGGTAATTATTTCATCAGAGTGTTGCCTAACCGCCTCGGAAAAATGGCCGGAAATAAAATCCGTCGTGTTTTGAACCGGGATCACATTCTCCTGCAAAATTTCAATTTGATCTTCCGACACCCACGAGCCGGGAAGCAGCGATACCGGATCCATGGCTTCGACCCCGGTTATCCCTTTTCGCTTGAGTTCCGATAGTGATTTCTGTACAAAGAAATGTCCCACTAGCGCTTCGCCCGTCGCTATTTTTGTCCCCCGGATATCGATTTCGTACTCATTCGGCGGCAAACTCAAATCATCCATGACTCGAACGCCGGGAATGACGAAACCCAATTCCTGACCGATGTGATAGCGCACCAACGTTATGCGTTCCAACAACGGCCCGTTTTGGCTGGGGTCGATCAAAGGCACCAAATTGCGGCCCGTTTTCAAACTGATCGGATCCAAACTTAGCGTATTCAAAAGATTTTCAGGTTTTTTCATGGCGTCTTTGGCGGCCTCCTGAGTACTCTCTGCGGAAGACTCATCGGCCTGTTTTTTGCTTCTCAAAATTACCACCGCCATCGTGCCCATCATGAGAGACAACGTCAAAAATGCTGTCGTCGGCAATCCGGGGACCATTGAGCTCAAAAACAAAATAATCGACGTTACGGCAAACGCTTTGGGCTGTGAAAAAATTTGCAAGGTAACGTCCTGACCCAAACTGACTTTCGATGCTGACTTCGTTACAACAAGACCCGTTGCAATCGACACCAAAATCGCCGGAACCTGCGTCACCAGACCATCCCCAATCGTCAGAGTCGTGTAAACCGTCGCGGCTTCCGCCAATTCTAGACCTTGCTGAAATCGTCCAATAATCAAGCCTCCGACAATATTTACAATTAGGATAACGATACCGGCAATCGCATCCCCCTTTACGAACTTATTCGCACCATCCATAGACCCAAAGAAAGTCGACTCCTGATTGAGTTTGTCGCGCCGTATTCGCGCCGCGTCTGCGTCAATTAACCCGGCGTTCAAATCGGCATCGATAGCCATCTGTTTTCCTGGCAACGCATCCAACGTAAAGCGCGCCGCAACTTCAGAGACACGTTCCGAACCTTTAACGATAACGATAAACTGAACCAACGTGATGATGGCAAACGCCACGATCCCGATAACAAAGTTGCCCTTGGTGACGAAGTTTGCAAACGCCAAAACGACGTGTCCGTCGAACTCCGGCCCCAGGCCCAAAATAAGTTTTGTCGTCGCAATATTCAGGGACAGTCGAAACAGCGTGATAACCAAAAGAAGGGAGGGAAATGCCTGGAACTCCAATGGCGTCGCCAAATACATCGCCACCAACAGCGTAAGAACCGAGATACTGATATTGGCCGCCATCAATAAGTCCAACAGCCACGTCGGAATGGGAACGATCATCAATCCGACAATGAGAATAACAACCGTCGCTAAAATAAGATCTGACGGAGAAAATAAACTTCGAAATGCCCGTGTGCTTATAATCGCCATCGTGTCTGTTTAGAGTATACACGTTTGGCTATCGCCGGAAAATCACATCTCCCGAAAACGTAGGGTCAACAATAGGCGTAAGGTTTCTGTCACGATAACGGGGGTTTGCGACGTAGTCGTTGTTGTACCAGTCCTGAACCCAACGCAATCGAACATACAACTGCTCGGCCATGATGGCGTTTTCAGGCGTGACGCCGGGCGGGTTGGCCAGTAAGTCGATTGTCTTTGCGAAGAGTTGATTAGGAAATTCTTCCAAAAGCCCCCGGGTGAAGTGATACCTATCAAACACTTTATACGCATGTGCTCCCTCTAGCGAAACGATCGAATTCGCGAATTTTTTTGCCAAGCTTTCCAATGGTTCATCCGGCGAACCTCCGATGTCCTCTAACATCGCACTAAAGCCAAAATCATTTTCCCTAGCATATAAATGCCAATCATTTGCTTGGAGGGGTAGATTTTGTCGCAATGTGGCAACGATATTTTTATATAATTCCCGATAGCTGACCCAATCGTGAGGATTATACGGAAGGTCTAAAGGTCTCCGCACAGCAACCTCTTTTAATCCGTATTGGGCACGGACCTCGGCGCCAGAGCGAGATAGCGCGCCATGGAATGGAGGCAAACTCTTTTTCCGTCTGATATAAGATTCTATCGGCAAAGGATCCCTTCGTGGCGTTACGGTTTCCAGCAAAATGGGATGAAGAGACATTATCTGGTTCAACATCCACTTCAAGGAAATACGAAATCCACGATAGCCAGAGGGAACGGAATCGATAGGGTCGCAAAAAATAGTGCACCGTTTCTCCATTGGAACTTTTTCATCGTCTTCTTTCGATATCAAGGCTAGACACCATGTGAGAAAATGGGGATTTTCTAACCGGACCAACGACGGCATACTTCCCCGTTCCTGGGCTAGCAACTTCGAATAGGTGCCCCCTATTCCATGGCTCGGCACGAAGGCGTCAAAAAAAGGGACGACTTCCTGCTTTATCGCCTCAAGCGCCGCCGGGTAGAATCCCGCGTCGTTCATGGTTAATTTTTGACCCTCTTCCACTATCTTATTGCGTTGCTCGCGCTTAGCATCGAACATTGCAATAGCCTCAATGACAAACGTTCTATCGGCGACCGGCCTCAACGGGTGAGGCCGAAGCGCAAAACTGCGCGCTTCAATTAATTGTTCTTTGGTCGTTGCTTCGTCATCCGCTAACGTGTGGTCAACACCTACGATCGTGACATCGTCCGGTTTTCCCACGCGGTTTGGATCGACACTATTTAGTTGGGTTAGGGCGCCTAATATTTGGGTTAAGTTTGCAACCGGAAGGTGTTTATAGGGTCTTAAACATTGGGCCATAAGGTCATATTTATCTTGCGTGTGCGTGTCCATGTCGCCCCAATTGTCGCCAACGCCGTCCGTGAACGTAAATACAACCTCGTTCCGCCCCAACGGAACAATGGTTATATTCTTCATTGTGTAATTGCCGGGGATGGTTTGAAGAGGGTCTGAGACGTCTCTGCGTTGACCAAAAACAAACCAAGGATTCAAAGGACGCATAGCGCCTGTATCGCGATTGAATATGACGGTTTCCGAGTCACCGCAATGAAGAGCAAACAAATAGGCCTGTCTAGTTAAAGGATCCTTAACAATCACATTAAACGTTGCCGTCGTATACTGATTGGCTTTCTTTTCAAAAAATGAGGAGGAGTATCGGCAGAGGGAAAGCCTGTCCTTTACGGTTTGCGGCAATGTCCTATCCAATTTCTCTAAACGCGAAAGGGATAACGTAAACGTGTCCGCATAGTCTTCTTTATCTATTCCGCAAGTTACCACAACGCAATCCGCTTCGGTCAACGGCTGAAACCTTGCTATTTTATGACAAACCGTCTCGATGAGATTTATACCCCGTTTTAACTCAGGGAATTCATATTGCCTTAATGTGGCTCTCAGCCTGTGAAGACGACTCGTTTCAATCAGTTGCCTTTCAGCGAAATCCATCGCCTTATGCATATAGTCCGCGATGATCTTCTGCCCCTCCGGAGTAGCAGGGTTAGCGGCGGAACATGCGAGAATGCCCTTAAAGCCTTTCATGTATTCGCCGATCAGGGATCCGGCTTCGCGAGGCGCGTCATGGCTTGGTGGACTAGAGACGCCATCGAATACGGCGACAAAACCCTCGTCTTTTCCTAAAACGTGAAAATCTTGATTGTCATTCGGATGCCGGGATGACGGCATAGAATATATTGCGCTATTGCAATCCACGTCATACGGGATAGAGGAAAGTACCCTTTGAGTTTTTATACTTAAATCGTCTCTTTCCGACTGTGTAAGCTTCGGCCAATAGCCCGCTTTTGCCAAACGCTCATAGGAAATGAGCCGAAAAAAATAGTCGACGTCGGGTTCTTCAGATCTTTGGGAAAGCGCACAGGCGGTTGGAAATGATAGGGTCTGAATACTAATAATTTTAAACATGGGAAATTTTGTTAGTACCGATGCTTCCTCTTCTTTTTGAGGGTGTAGACGAAGGCTAGGATTTCGGCGACAGCTTTGTAATATTCCGGCGGAACTTCTTCGTCGACATCGGCTTTTTCGTAGAGGGCGCGGGCCAAAGGGGGGTTTTGGATGACCGGGATCATGTTTTCTTCGGCCAGTTTTCTGATTTCCTGAGCAATTAAGCGCTTGCCCTTCGCAACAACTTTTGGAGCGCGCATATCATTGGCGCGATAAGAAATCGCAAGCGCCAGATGCGTCGGGTTGGTAACGACCACGTCCGCGCCGGGCACCGCGCCCATTTGGCGGCCTTGGGACATCTGGCGCGCAATGTCTTTTTGACGTTGCTTGATCATCGGATCTCCCTCGAGCCGTTTATATTCGTCTTTAATCTCTTTTTTGGACATTTTTAGGCCTTTGTTGTGTTCGAAGCGCTGATACATATAGTCAAAAATGGCGATTATGAAATAGGCCAACCCGACCCGTGTAATCACCTTCATCACCAACTCACCGACAAAATAGATGTTTTGCCACAATGTCAGCTGAGACGACAAAATAACCATAAAAAACTCTTCTTTAAGCACGTTCCAGATAATCGCAATGATGATGATCATCTTGATCAGCGACTTCACAAACTCGACGTACTGTTTCAGCGAAAAATATTTTTTGACCCCTTCCAGCGGATTCAATTTATCGAGCTTTGGCGCAAGCGGATCCAACGACACCAAAAAACCCGTCTGAGCCACCTCCATCAGAACCGCCACCAAAAAGGTCACCCCGAATATCGGCATGACGGCCATCAGGAAAATAAAAAGCACTTCTTTGAGTAAGTTTCCGGCGACGCTTATTGTAAATTCTTCCGGAATCATTAAAAAAATGCTGGTCGACATATTGGAAATCAGCTCCCAAAGCCTCAGCCCGGTGACCTTCAACATGTAAAACGAAACGATCAGCAATATCGCCGCTGTTAAGTCTTTGCTTTTAGCAATCTGCCCTTTTTTACGGGCTTCTTGCATTTTATGAGGAGTGGGCTCCTCTGTCTTATCGCCCGAGTCGTCTTCGCCCATCGTTTATAGTTGCATGACGTGAAACAACGTCAGCGTATGCTCCATTAATTTTTCGACAATCGCGGAAATGCTGCCAATAAGCCCGGGCGTCATCGCCATCAACACCAAAATACTGATCGGCGGCTTAACCTGAAATCCCAATTGGAACACGTTGATTTGCTCCGCCGTGCGATTGAGCAATCCAAACGCAAAATCGATCATAAAAACAACCAGCATAATCGGCATTGCCATTTGTACTCCCACTTCAAAAATATATCCACCCAATTTCATCACATAACTAACCGCCTCGGTATAATTGACGGGAGCGCCGGGCGGAATCAGCGAAAAGCTCTTCACCGTCGCCGCCAAGACCATATGAAGCCCGTTAAGTTGTAAAAAAATGATCAACGCCGTCAGATTTAACAGCTGCGAAATAATAGTTACGTTTCGCCCGGACGACGGATCCAAAATAGTGGCGACGCTCAAACCCGCTTGCGTATCCATCAAGCTTCCCGCCATTTCCAAACCGATCACCAATAAATAACTGACAAAGCCAATCAAATAACCAATAAAAAATTCGGAGATAAGGGCCAACGTAAACGCAATCGCATTGGCCGGATAATGAACCGGCAACGGCACGACAAAAATCAGCAATCCGGACAGCCAAATGGCCAGCGTAATCTTGCCCATCATCAGCGTGTCTTTTCGTGAAAAGACCGGCGCCTGGGTCAATAGTCCGATAATCCGAGCAAAAATCAGGAAAAAAACCAAAACCTGCGGAAGCGTAATGATCATTTAGAATAGAGCGGGATGTTCTTCCACAAGTTGATCGAAAACTCCATCAACAACCGCGACATCCAAGGGAACGTGGCGGCCAATACCAACAACACCACGATCATTTTTGGCACAAACGTCAGCGTTTGCTCCTGAATCTGCGTAATCGCTTGGATTATCGCGATGATAAGGCCCACGAGCAATCCCAGGCCGATCGACGGCAGGGAGGCCAAAATGGTCACCTGGATCGCCTCTGTAATAATCGACGTGACAATATCTACGTTCATCGGGGTTTGGGTATTAGCGTATCATAGATCAATTCAACCGGATAATAGGCGCCGGGTTCGGGGATCGTTTGGATTTTCATGTTTCGGGTTTCATTTGGCTTTAAAACAAGCTCCTGAATTTTCTGAGGTTCCAGATCGTGGTGAGACTGAAACAACTTGGTTTCAACCAATCGTCCGTCTATCATCACTATCCCGCCTGCCATCCCTCCGATCGGAGAAAAAAATAGCCGTACGGCCTTGCGTTCAGAGGTTGGGTTGCGTAATCGCACATTCACATCATAAAGCAAGCCATAATTCCCCTTTAAAACAATTCCTCGCGATTCGTCGGTCAAATACGGAACATCTCCGATCGAAATATCCAGCAATGCGGCTTCGCAATTAAACGTTGCGCTAATCGAGCGAACCGCCTCCTGAAAACGGCCGTAGTTATAGATAGCTCCCACAAGAGCCGGATAGTCCGGATCGACAATACGCAATTTGAGTTTAATTTTTGGATCACCCGCCACCTGAACTAATCCGGCTACCACGTGATTGGCGGCAATCCGATGGTAGACAAGCGTTTGCGATCCATTGCTCGGCAGAACAATTTTTTCAGCGCGATTTTGAAAAAACGCTTTCGTGGCCTGATGTCCTGCGTGCAACCCATATCGGTTTGGCCCGCCGATGCCTTTGGTTAATTGAATCATAACGCTCGCGTCACCCTGATTCGTCGCAGTCAACGCGACGTACAGAGGCGTTTTTGAGGAATTTTTGTGGTAATACAAGATGCGGCACGAGCCTGTGCCAATTTTTTCTTCAAAAACAAAACCCGGCGACCGGATGTCCTCCGGATAATTACTAACGATCAGCGATTGGGCGCAAAGAGACGAAGTAAAAAAAAAATCAAAACCGCTAAAAATTTCATTGAAAACTTAGCAGCAATCCGCGAATAATCAGATTCCATCCGTCTGTGAGGACAAACAACAGAATTTTAAACGGTAACGAAATCATCGCAGGCGATAACATAAACATCCCCAACGACAACAAAATATTCGACACGATCAAATCGATTACCACAAACGGAACAAATAGCAAAAAGCCGATCTGAAACGCCGCTTTTAATTCTGAAATAATAAACGCCGGGATAATCACAAACGTCGGAACCGCGTTGTGGTCTTCCGGTTTTTTAATTTGAGAAAACTCCAAAAATAACGCGAGGTCTTGATCACGGGTTAACTTAAGCATAAATTTCCGAAACGGTTTGATACCAACCTCCATCGCCTCTTTTTGGGTGATTCGCTTTTCCTGATACGGTTTCACCGCCGTCTCGTTGATTTCATTCCAGGTTGGAGTCATCACAAAAATCGTCATAAATATGGCCAATGAAATCATAACGGAGTTCGGCGGCGCCTGCTGGGTACCGATAGCCTGACGCATCAAACTCAACACGATAATAATGCGCAAAAACGACGTGGTGGAAACCAGGAAAAAAGGAATTAACGTGATCGACGAAAGCGCGATCAACAAATTGATCGTACTGCTAAATCCATTGGGCTTTAGAAACGAATCCAAATTAATATTAAGCGGGGCAGCTGCTTCCTGCGCTAACAGCGGAATTCCCAATACAACCAAAAACAACAGCAATAATCCAAACTTCTTCATCAATTAAAGCTTCTGCAAAATCTGCACGTCTTTGCCGCCGACGCTGATCAGAAGCTGCTGCTGCCGGATATCGACGATCATGAGCGTAACGCCTGCTTCGATGGGAAGTCGATCCACAATTTTAATTTCACTGGAAAATTTTTTCTTGTGCAACTTCTTAGAAAAATGCAGCACCGCATACAAAATCCCGGCAAATAAAAGCAGCGTTAAAAGAACGCGAATGTAATACGCCGCGCTCATTGCTTGGCTGGCGACGCAACGATAGTGGTGATCCGTAGTCCGTAATTATTATCGATCGCGACCACTTCACCCTGGGCAATCACTTGACCGTTCACAACCAAATCCAACGGCTCGCCCACCAAACGCTCCAATTCGATGATGGAGCCTTCGGTCAATTCATACACTTCTTTTAAAGAAATCTGCGAACGGCCCAACTCCACCGAAAGATTAACGGGGATGTTG
This sequence comes from uncultured Candidatus Marinamargulisbacteria bacterium, assembly GCA_964349635.1. GTDB lineage: Bacteria > Margulisbacteria > Marinamargulisbacteria > SXXA01 > CAYGHZ01 > CAYGHZ01. The sequence continues at coordinate 5,715 of CAYGHZ010000008.1, read as the reverse complement.
TGAAACAGATCCAACTCCATTTTTTGGCCGGGAGCTTCTTGCGATAAATCCGGAAACTGAATTTCCGAAATAGACGGCGCAACTTCGGGTCTTGCTGCTTGCGGAGCTGCTTTTTTTTCACTTTCCATCGCGGTTGGTTGGGCAGGTTCGGACTCTTCGCCTCCGATGGAAAAGGCTTGCTCCATAATGGGATCAATGTCTTCCAGCGGATCTTTAAATCGTTCTTTTTTTGCCATTGATCACCTCTTCCGCCAACTTAAGATAATCTTCGGCGCCCTTCGAACGAGGCGCATGTTCAAACACGGTGCGCCGAAAGCCTGGCGCTTCTGAAAGAGAAATGCTGTTGCGAATCGGAGTAGAAATAAGACCAGGAAATACCCTTTTTAAACTTTCCACTATATCGTTCGACTTTTTGTAGCGCTTATCGAAGAAAGTCGGGATAACTTTACTAACATTAATTTCCCTTGTAAATACCTTGTTCAGTATCTTGATATTCTTTAACAATTGCTTCACGCCGATCAACGACAAATACTCCATCGACACCGGCAACATCAGCTCGCCCGCATACAGTAGCACATTCTGATTAAGCAAATTCATATTGGGCGCGCAATCCACCAAAATAAAATCGTAGCCTTTAACCTTTTGCAGGCGCCTGGCTAGCACCAATTCGCGTTCTTTCCATTTTGACATCGTCATTTCGGCGGGAAATAAGCGTTCGTTAGAACAAATAATATCCAGATTTTTCCGAGTGTTAACGATACATTTTTCAAAATCGCTATCGTCGATCAAAATATCATAAAGCGTATGGGGAGTTTGAATTCCCAAATGGTGGCCCGCTGATCCCTGCGGATCAGTATCGATGATCAACACCTTATGACCCTTAATGGCCAACGCATGGCCCAAATTGACCACAGTGCTTGTTTTTCCGGTGCCTCCTTTATAATTAATGACGCAAATTTTTCTCACGGATGTTCTTCCAGTTCATCCCAGGAAAATTCGTTTTCCGCTTCGGTTTTTGGAACCGCCTCTTCTTCAACTGCTTCGATCGGTTCCGGGACAGGAACTTCTTGAACGGGTTCAGCCTGAATTTCAGGTTCCGGCTCGAGTACAATCTCCTCGTTTTCCGGCTCCTCGTCCATCACATTCATTTTATGTTTTTTTAAGCTTGTGACTTCGATGACCGGGGTTAGGCCGGTGTTTTCGGGGGGTTCTTCCGGCATTGCCGGCGCCGTCGTTGGAAAAATTTCCGACCGAACAGTGTGCTCATGTTCAAGCGGACGAGATAATACTTGAACCGCCAGCTTGTTTTGCATAACGCCCGGCTGCACCCACAATTTTGCTTTTTTGCCGATGGTCAGTTCCAACGCCGCATCCAATCGCGAGTCGAGAGTCAAAATATCTCCGGGTTGCAGACTCTTCAGCTCCTTCATCGTCAACGTCGCCTTGCCCAAATTCACCTTAACCGGAACCCGAATAGCCGACATGGTTTTGCGATACAACATAATGCGCTGTTTCACCGGATCCGGTTGAATGCCGCGCCAATAGAGCAAGCGCCTGAGAACACTATTGGGATAGGTCCATGTCATTTTTCGCAAGTCACCCCGGCCGAAATAAAAATATAACGTGAAAATAATATACGCTTCACGCATCGCAATACGCGAATCCGGCGTGTAGTGTCCGCTGCCAAATCCTAGCTTGACCTTGTGCCCTTCGGGCGACAATTTCCACGCCTTCAATAAAAACGGAAGCACTTGCTCCACCTGCGTACGCAACACTTCCAATTCGATTTCGGAAAAGCTTTCGGGCGTGACGGCGCTGGGCTCCGCCTTGCCGCCGGTGAGCCGATTCACCATCGTATCGGCCAGCGCCCATTCAAACATCAGACTCATCCGGCCAATGCCGTCGATTACAATATCCGACTGAACGACTTCGTCTTTCTGCGCACCGATAAAGTCTTCATAAGCCACCTGCGTTGCCACTACGGTGTGCAATTCCACTTTGACATCCATATCGTGCGATAACTTACGCGCGACGCGTTCCGCCAAACGGTAATGAAGATAATGCACATATTGAAGCTGCTCGCGAGTCAGGCTATCAAAATTGATATTATGAACCTGGGAAATGCTGATTTCCTCAAGATCGGTATTGCGATATTGAATCGTCGTCCAATCACCGATGGCAGGCGGCAGTTTAATCTTCCGGGAAAAGATAAAATTGTTACGCTCCATTTATAGCCTTTCGAATCGAATCACAATGGGGGTTCGGTCGCTTAATAGAATTCTATCATCGATTATCACGACTCGCCCTTTCTTTTTTTCGGACGCGTCACGATCCCAAATCATGGCTTCTTCTCCCGAATTTAATTCTTCCAAACGCTGTTCCGGCAAAGGCGACGTTAAATTGCTGTCTTCGCCATCGTCATCGCCCAAAATCGGACGGATGGCCGCGTTAACAAATTTTTCGACATTGTACTGTTCGCGCAATTCTTTTTCCCTGATATTGGTAGGCTGATTATTCTGGCGCAACGTTTCTTGCTTCGAAATTTCAAATACCACTCGTGTCGTCACCGGCTCCCCATCCTGATCCTGAAGCGTCATATAATAGTCCAGATCGGCCTTCGACAAATCCATCGGAGACCCCTGTCCCATCGGCAATCCGTCGGCCTCAGTATAGACCAACGTCATGCCAAAAAACCGGGATTTTAGGTATTTTTCAAGGCTCACCTGTTCCGCAAAAACACCGCCAGCGACACTCAACACAATTAAAATGGCGCTAAACAGTCTCATCGGCAGCCAGTCGCAAAATCACTTTCTTATCCCGAAACTCGCGTTGCAGACGTTTCAAAAGCGCAGGCTCATGGTGGAACAGATCGGCCCAATCGCGTTTTTTGCCAAGCAATGTCACGGTAATGTGAATCGATTTATCAGTTTCATGAAACGTGATATCGACAGGCGCGTCCTTACATTGCACATGAACCATCTTTGAAATTAATTCATGTTTTAAAACCTTGGAAAACGAACCATCCGATTCTTTTGAGGCGACAACATGAAGGCTAGTTCGGGACAGTTCGGGAAAAGAGCGGATATCAAGCTCCATGCTTAACGGTTCTCGTATCCTTAACCTTTTCCTGCCCCTCTTTTTTGATCTTGTACCGATACGCGTCGAACACCTGGCCTAGTTTTTTTGAATAAAATCCTTCTTTTATAAACGCTCGTTTCAACGGAAATCGCTGATGCAATCGGAGGCCCAGCGTGTTAACACGCTGTTCCAACTCTTCCATCGACACAGCGGGAATTTTGTCCGACACAATCCCTTTTGTTCCATCAAAAATACGACCCAGATCCCGAACACCCGCCTTAATAAAATCTTCAATATCGGGGTTCGATTCAAACGGAACGTTTATCGTAATATCATCCGGCAAAATCGAACGGGCCATTTCGACAGTTTCCAGCATTAATTGTTTCGTAACCGGTTTTTTGTTTTCCGACTGCGTTTTTGGTTGTGGCACAAAATTCTGAATCAATACCTCGTGAATCGTTCCATATTCCTTATGAACGCCGGCAATCACGGATAACGCCTCTTTTCGATGCGCCTTGGTTTCACCAATACCCACCATAATTCCGGTGGCCGTCGGGAACTTTAATTTCCCGGCCCACATTAATTGGCGCGCCCGCAATTCCAATTTTTTCCCGGGCGAACGAGGATAAATTGTGTCAAAATGATCCTTGTCGACCGAATCCAACATCAGCTTAACCACCGCCGCGATTTCCGACATGCGCTTCAACTCTTCAGGAGTCAAAAATCCAACTTCGATGACGGGGATCAGCCCCTCTAAAAAACCCAATTCACACACCGCATATAGATAATCTAAATACGAGGGAAATCCCCAAAGATCCAAGGTAGCCCGAATATGAGGGAACTTGTCCGGCCGTTCGCCCGCGGCATAAAGGGCTTCGCGCGCGCCATTGGTTCGCGCTTTTTTGCATATGCGGATGGTCGAATACGGAACCGTGAGCGTATCGCGACGATGAAACGCGCAATACGGACAATCGTTGCGGCACATGCGCGATAATACCACCGGTAGCGTTTTTGAAAACGTTACGACATCGGGGTCATTTTCTCGAAGAATATCGATATCTGATTCCAAATCGCTTCTATTCCCTAATGCGTAGCCTATGACCATTTCGTGGACAGTTTAGCATAGCCCCGTTATTGTATAAAGACGATGGTTCGTTCCTCTCTTCTCATCGATCTTAATCAATTCAGCCAAAACTTGCGACGCATCCGGTCTCTGATCCCCAAACAAACCAAACTTATGCTCGTAGCCAAAGCCAACGCCTATGGTCTGGGCGCAGCGCCTCTGGCTTGCCATGCGGACGTCGACTATTTCGGCGTTATTTGGCCGACCGAAGGCATCGAGTTGCGGCAGGCGGGTATTACCCGTCCCATTTTATTGCTTTCGGAACCTGTGGGCTGCGACCTACGCTCTCTGCTTCCGTATCATTTTACGTATACCGTTTATACCAAAGAATTTGCCGACTCACTTGCGGCGCTTCAGACCCCGATTTCGGTTCATATTAAAATCGATACCGGCATGGGCCGCCTTGGGCATCCGGCCCAAAATGCTCATGCTTTTATAAATTATGTGCGTAGTCTGAATCTTCATGTAGAAGGTATTTATACGCATTATTCTCGCTCCGACGAGCCGGATGCCCAGGAAACAAAAACCCAATTAAATCAATTTCTGAACCTTACCGAAGGCCTGGGGATTGCTCTTCGTCATTCTGCAAATTCGCAGGCGATGATTCATTTTCCCGAAACCCATTTGGATATGGTGCGCGTCGGGTTGGCCGCCTATGAAAATATTATGACGTTTAGAAGCTCTGTTGAACATGTAAAAGAATTTCCTGCCGGTTCCCCGATTGGGTATGGGGCGAGTCACGTCACCCAGCAGGCAACAGCAATTGCGACCGTTAATGCGGGTTATGCGGATGGCATTCCGCCAAGTTTTGGAAATCGATCTCAGGTCCTAATCAACGGCAAAAAATATCCGATTGTCGGCAAAATCTGTATGGACATGTTTATGGTGGACATTGGTTTGGACAGCAAGACTCAGGCGGGCGATGACGTTGTGATAGTGAGTAAAGAGAATCCCATTGACGACTCGTTGGGAATTAATCCCCGGCAGTTTACGTGTAACATTGGTGCAAGGGTAAGTAGAATCTACCGCTGATTAGCGTGTCTATTGTTCTTGGCCACGTTCTACTCTCCCACCAGGGAACCCGGCAGTACCATAGACGCTGAAGTGCTTAACTTCTGTGTTCGGAATGGGAACAGGTGTACCCACTTCGCCATAGTGACCAAGAATAATAGACACGTTTACCAGAGTCATCTTTCATAAACCGCTTAGTCAAGACCTCGACCGATTAGTACTGGTCCGCTACACACATTGCTGCGCTTCCACGTCCAGCCTATCAACCTCATTCTCTACGAGGGGTCTTACCACCTTAATGGTGTGGGAAATCTAGTCTTAGGGTGGGCTTCCCGCTTAGATGCTTTCAGCGGTTATCCCTTCCGTACGTAGCTACCCGGCGTTTACCGTTGGCACGATAACCGGTACACCAGAGGTGCGTCCATTCCGGTCCTCTCGTACTAAGAACAGCTCCCTTCAAATTTCCTACGCGCACAGCAGATATGGACCAAACTGTCTCACGA
>CAYGHZ010000007.1:20290-25773 GCA_964349635.1 uncultured Candidatus Marinamargulisbacteria bacterium | reverse complement strand
TCTCAAAAGGAGTATTTTATGATTATTTCGTTTTTGAAAAAAAAGATTGTTTCTAGTGGGCCCATGTTTGGTTTTGATTTTTCAATGGGTTTACCCGACAGGGATTTTTTTGACATGGTGCAGGAACCTACATTTGTTTTACCGCGCGTACCAAGCAGGAGGGCATCTGGTACGGCTACTCAGAAGGTGCAATCTCCTCTCGATCCAATTGTTGAGAAAGCTAAATCCGATAACAATGCCGGGGTGATGTCCCTCATGGTAGCCGCGCAAAACGGTGAATTGGAAACTGTAAAAGCATTGGTAGAAAAGGCCGGTATTAATCCGGGAGTAAGTCTTCCTTTATCCTCGCTACAATCTGCTGAAGGAGATATAGGCCTCAGAGGTTTTTTTTCAACTTCAGACCCTTTGCAAAGAGCAGCATCGGCTGGACATTTGGAAGTGGTTCGCTATTTTGTGCTTGAGAAACGCTTTAGTCCTGATAGAGACGATTTATTGTACTGTTCCAGGACCGATCAAGTGCTTAATTTTTTAGTGACGCATATGGATCGGAAATCTGTAGACGCCCAACTTCATGACCTGCTCCGATCGGTTCGTTATGATCACCAAGAGAGGGTGCTCGATGCTTTGTTTAAAACCGGGAGGGCGGATCGTAACCAGGTACTTTCAGATGGCTTCACGCCATTAACGTTCGCTGTTCAGTCAAGGTGTATAGATTCAGTCGATTTACTGATTTCGCACCGTGATGTCGATGTGAACAAGGGAGATGCGCATAATAAGAAACCTTTGGACTATACATTTGGACATTCAGAAAACCTAGAAGAATGGGAAGCAATAGGCCTTGCTTTACTTGAAAGGGGAGCTTCCCCTACTCCTCGGGAACCTTCTGCAAAACCTCCTAAGGAAAATGGTGATTGTTGTGTCATTTTCTAGCTATACTGTACTTCTATTCTTCTCTTTATTCTTGATGGTTCTTCAGCCTATTCCCGTTGGCGCCGAGAGTACTCCCCTTGCCCCGGAGCCGGAACGTCTTTCCGCGCAAAACAGACTTCAAATTCTATCCGAGAGAGCGCATAACGGTCGCACTAACCTCGGAAATTGGTTGGCGATTCCTGGCGGAGCACTCGCTCTCGCTGGCCTGACCGAATCGATTGGAGGGAGTGGGTTCGGCTACTTGGGCACTCTATTGGGATCTGCTATAGCGGCACCCGGCATTTACTTCTTGGTGAGCGAAAGCACGCCGGAAACCAGATATAGAGAGATAATTGAATTACCTTTGCCCAATCGCGAAGAATATGCGGAACGTCAGCTGTCTTCACTTGCTGATCAGGCGAAATTGAATCGATATGTCGGAGCGGCGGCCTGGGTAACGGCTGGGATGGCCTATTCAAACTCGCGGGGGGCAAACGGGGCAGCCTTCTGTTTCGCATCTGCCCTCTTCTTGGTATTTGTTAGCAGCGTTGAGGAACAACAATGGCACTACCATCGCGAAACTTTTTGATCGTCTTCTTTCTGCTTTTACCCACGCAGATTTTGTCCAGCCCGCTGTTTGAGTTGGGTATGTCTAATGACAATTATTCATATAAGTCTGACCATGGCTTAAGCCCACAAAAGAAAACTTATGACATCGGCATTCAAATCCCAAAAACACCAATTCAGCTTCGTTGGGTAGCAGGCGTTGTGGAAGATATTGAAAGTACCGGCGGTTTTCTTGGGGGTTACCATATTGAGGAATATGCCAGGTTTTTTGAGGGCCGATGCATGATTTCTCACAGCCTTGGGGAAGGGGCGGTATTTGCCAATATCGCAGTTGGAGTTGGCTTGCTCAACGTCGAGCAGAAAGAAATGACAAAAAAAATCGAATATTTGGGCGACGGCTTCTTCGGAAAACAAAAAACAACAACCTATTCGACAACCGCGCCCTATAAATCATCGTGGTACATGACGTTGCCACTAGAATGCTCGGTATATCTGGATGTGGGAGTCGACATCGGGTTTTGTCTGTGGGCCACATTTAGCTCTTACCAAACGGCAAACGGCGCCGTGATAAAATTCGGAATCTGACATGAAGATCAAAAAACAGCTTTTGCTTCTCACCTGCTTCGCTTCATTATATGCATCCGGATGTGGGCAATTTTCGAAGATTCCCGACGAAGGCGTCCCGTTAAATGTCTCCACCAAAACTCTCACGGTATCGACGCTCAACAACCTCTGCCAAATAGAGCCGCAGTATACGCCGGTCGTATCCATAAAAAGTGTTCAATTCATGGGGGGTAGCCGCAACGCCACTATCAAAAACGCCTATAAAGGCGAAATCGAAATCCAAGGCTCCCGCGACCCCGAAAGAATCCGCGAAGCGTTAATCACCTTTGACTATCAGGAAAGCAAAATGTCTACTTATATTTTTCAGGGAAAAGAAGGGTATGACGAAGTTTTCTACTTTAATAAGGTCGATTTTGATATGACCGATGTTCCAGTACGGTTTGGGGGGATTGATCACATCCGGATTTATGATCGAAAAATTGGCCGGGAGATTCGATTGGATAAAGGCCGGGATTACCTTGTGTTTTATGGCAGGGAAGGCGAAGCGGAAAATGGCGTCGACTTGCGAATTAAGTTTTTGAAGAAGAATAGTTTAAACCAATCCCGACTGGACAACGAAAATTATCCAAACGGATCGACATCCATTACGCTTGCTTATTACGCACCCGCAACTGAGAAAAAATGAATAGGTTTAGACTCTTATCGCTATTGCTTTTGGGCTTACTCCTGACCGGATGCGGTCAGCTGTCCAAATATCTTACCGAAGACCATGCAACTCCGGGCAGCCGACCTAGGCAACCACTGGTCTACGGGGTTACGGATATCGATATAAATGAACTTCCCCGCGCCATTTCATTTCATGGAAATTTGTCGGAAGTTCAAGATGTGAAAGTGATAAACCGCATCGCGCCCGCCGTCGAACTCAGCGGATGGGGATATCGGGATTCCAGAGACTTTGACGCCATCTCCGATCTGAGCGACATTTCGACTATCCTTCCGGAAAAGCGATTGGCATTGTCTACAATCGAAAGCCCTTTCACCCTTATCACAAAAACAGCAGGCGGAAACTACGCAAAGCTTATATTTCATTGGTTTGCTCTCGACAAAATAAGAGTCGGATGGGTTTACAACCCGAACGGAGACGCGCAATTCGAATATGGGGCGGTCCCGACACCATCGAGCAGGCTCAACCTTGCACGAATCGTCTCCGCCAATGTTACCATTTACCCGTTAACTATCTCGGTTCATCTCGGTTGTACTTTTCCGGAAAACACAGAGCGCTATGAGCTGACTGCCGTATTCCGAACCGCGTCCGGTTTCGTAGTTAGTCCTATCTTGACTTCGGGAAATACCGTTACTTTCACGACTGAACGTTTACGCGAAATAGCGGCAAACCCGAGCGAAATCCAGGAAGTGAGGTTTAATGTTCGCTTGCTAGATAAGATGGGACAAAGGTCTCCCGATTCGGCTCCAAGAATACTTGTTATGCCCACTCAATCGGAACGTCTGACCGAGCTAAAAAGACTGGAAAACAACTCCCTAATCGGTCCGAAAGAAAAGGCTAATATCTGTTGGGAAAAGGCTAATATACTCCTTTCGGAAATCAATCTGACTGAGATTTCAAGTATTGGCATAACGAGGGCAACAGAAGCGAGTTTCAACCGCTGGGTACCCAGTTCGCATTACCCCTTTTTGAATGTAGAAAACAGGGCAAAGCTGGAAGAAGTTGTACGACTTAAACGATCCGCCAAAACCCTTTGGCTTGAAGCAAGTCTCCCGATCAGCGACAAAACTTCAGCATCCATCCGAATCACCGAAATTGCTCTTGGCTTGAATTTGATTGCAAACAGTAACCATCTTTTGGCTATAAGTTCACTACAATATTTTCAGGATCTTGATTTTATCTCATACGACGCCTTCGCGTTCCAGCAGCTTGATCATATGAGATCCTATCTCCGCTCGATCGAGTCGATTTCTGTTGCACGAAGTCGTCAGGAAACGTGGTATGTATCCACAATTGGAATTACAATTATAGATTCTGACCCAAAAGCGGAGTCGGCTTGTAGTGATTCATTTAGCAGTTTTCAGCCACTTGCAAGAACAGTTGCGTGTGTCGATTTGACCCGTCTCATTGCAACAGGCAAGTCCTATGTCCAAATTAATAATGCAATAGAAATTGGGCGAGAAAAATATGGGTTTGTGAGGGTTGTCGACAAGAGATCAGCGGCTGCCGATTCATTTAATCTTACAGACTTTGTCATTGCGGAGCTTCCAATATGAAGGGGATTTTTACAATTGCCGCTACAAAATGCCGCGCCTAGCTTCCATCTGCGCCACTTTGCCCAGCGCTCCCCATTCTCGAAAGCCATCGCAAGCGGCTTCCAGGTGTCGTTCGGCGGCCTGGGTATTGCCAACACCTTCGTAAAAACGAGCCAGGCACTCATGACCGATCGCGGCGTTTTGAATATACCCGTTTTGCGTAGCGTCCTGAATTGCCAATTCATAGAGAGAAACTGCTTTTTCAGTCTTACGGGTGATCCGCGCAAATTCCGCTTCGATAAGCCAATATTTATTGAGGAAATTTTGAGGGCAATTGTCCGACCACAACCGGAATTTTTTGCGGATCGACCTAAAATGCATTCGGTATCGCCATTTTTCGATGATGGATTCGGTTGGGTATAGCCTAAACAGCGATAATGCAAAGTAGAAATAAAATTCGTGCCACTGCACCAACCCGATTCCCGAGTCAGCGAGCGCGTAGGTAGCCCAGGCATATTTCCTGATCATTGGCGCATCTTCTAAAAAGAAGCTCTTCTTCAAATGAAAAAAATTATAATAATGCTGCAACAGCGCTTCTTTCTGGAACGATTCTTTTTCAGGCAACGAATAGCTTTTTCCCATGAGCGAACAAATAAAATACAGCGAAAGCTGCATATATTTCTCGCTCCATTTCTCTCGTCGGGATTCGACTACTTTGACTGACTCCACAAGAAAGGTTTCGATATCCGGTAGTTTTTTGCCTTCGACATAATAAATGGACGAGAGGGTATTGAGGGCATAATTCGAATATTGCATATCCCCTCCTTCTGCGCCGATTTTGACGCAGGTATCAAAATAGGCATGACTTTGCTCGAACGGATTGAGCCAAAAATTAACCATGCCCGCCATCGCGAAATAAACCTTTGTTTGTGATTGAAGATTCCGGAAACGATGGGATAGTTGAATACTTAATTTAGCCAATTGCAACGCCGTGTGGTATTTGCCAAGAATCGCGATAAAAAGTACGGAAGAAGCGCCGTAACTGATTCCTGAATAGGCAGTGTGTCCGTGTTTCAAAGCAAATTGCATTCCCGTTAGCGCGATATACGCGAAAAGCTTTGGGTCTGCAAAGTAACAGGGTGCAATCACAGTGTCGATCAGGTGAGACACAGTTACCTTATAAG
>CAYGHZ010000007.1:0-20280 GCA_964349635.1 uncultured Candidatus Marinamargulisbacteria bacterium | reverse complement strand
GAGATAAAATCGGCCCTTTTCTCAATTCCCATTGAACCCAAAATAATTTCGCTAGTATCATCGGGAAGAGCAAAAATCTCGGCGGTGTGCGAAATCCGATTTCATTCAATGTTTTGAAGCCTAATTTAACGGCATCGTCATGTTTGTCCAGGTGACTAAATAAGATGATTTTAAGAATTATGACATTTAATCGGTCTATTGGTGTTTTGACGCGTGACAACACAATTTGAAAACGTTTCTCTGCCTTTTCAAAATCTTCCGTTAAATATTCGGTTTCGGCTAAGCCGAGATTAAGAGAAAACGCCAAATCAAAATCGTCTTTCCAGTCCTTCTCAATCAGCAAATGGACGCCCATTCGAAAATAAGGCAATGCCTCTTCAAATCCGGTGCGCTTGGCGCGCTGACCGGCCTGAAGAATCCAGTGGGCAATCTCTCGTCGTTGCGGGTCGACTTTTAGAAGTCCAACGCCTTTGCTAAGGTGATTCACAACATCAAATATTTTTTCGTTCAATTTTTCGGGCTGATGCAGCCAATGCCGATGCAGAGCCTTGCCGATTTCAACATGGATTTGGGGGCCTGAATGGATGGCGTAGGCCGATTGCTGGATCTTGTCGTGGAGAAACTTGTACTGAACGTCGTCCGAGGCATTGGGTTCTTTGGCAATTAATTGCCGGTCCACCGCATGCCATAAACTCAATTCGATAGAGGTCGAATCACGGTTCATCACGGCGGCTAATTCGCTTAACGTAAATTGACTGCCTAGGCAGGCGGCAAAAAAAAGTGTTTCCTGACCCGGTCGATCCAAAAAGTGGATACGTTGCGCAACCACATCGGCCAAATTGTCAGATATCCCCATGGACTGCAAGGAATCCATGTCCCAAGTCCACTGGCGATGCTCGGAATTGAAAGAAATATAACCGTTTTCGGTCATGTCGAGCAGTAATTCCCGCATGAAAAAAGGATTTCCGGCAGTTTTTTGAAAGACCAGACGGGCGAGCTTTTCGGATTCTTTCTCAGTACATCGAAGTATCCCTTCGAGCATTTCTTGCGTCGCCGCCTGGTTGAGTCCCGTTAGTGTGAGATCGACCAGCGTCATCTGGCTTTTTTTCCATTGAGGAATGGTCTTTGCAAGAATATGATCGTCGCCCAATTCATCGTTTCGATAGGCGCCGGCGACCATAAAGCTGCGCCAGTCGCAGCAGTGGGCCAGATACTCTACCAATTCCAGAGACGGAGGATCTACCCATTGAAGATCGTCCAATAAAAGAACCAACGGTCGGCCTTTTTCTGCGAAGGCTTTGACCAGTGTTTGAAAGGCCCGGTGAAACCGATTTTTAGCCTGTTCGGAATCTAATTCCGTTAACTCGGCTTGAGGTCCGATGAACTCCGCTAATTCCGGAATAATATCGATCAAAACACCTCCTCCCGGCTCGATAGCGGAACGAAGGCGATTTTTCCATTCTTCTTTTGATCCTGAGCTCAGCAGGTGCCTGATTAGGGATCGAAACGCATCAATAATGGCAGCATAGGGCCGATTAATAACTTGATCGTACTTTCCCGAAATAAAAAATCCATGGCGAGTGGCTAAAGGATGCAGGATGTTTTTTAAAAGAGTAGTTTTGCCTATTCCGGCAGGTCCGTTGACCAACAAAACCGCCGAGCGTCCTTCTTCGGATCGATAAAATAATTCTTCGATAATTTTTTCTTCTTGAACGCGTCCGTAGAATTGGTTTTCAAAAAATAACCTTTGGGGCCGATCCGTCTTGCCCGGAAAAAAGTGGCGAAGTTCAATATTTTTTTTCCAGGTATCTTGTATTAGCTTTAAATCATCCAATAAGCCTGATTTGGACTGATACCGGTCTTCGGGAAACCGGCTAACCATTTTTTCGATGACCTGAATAATGGCGCGAGGCAAGGTCTGGTTGACGCTAAAATCAAGCACCGGAGCCCCGTTAGCGGAATAGGTCAACGGGGATTCCGTAAGCATTTCGTAAAACTCGCCGCCAAGCGCATAAAAATTGGTGTTAGCCGACTCCACCGCCGCTAAAGCCTTTATTAGAAACAGATTAAAATCAAAAAAGGTAGTTTGCGGCATCCTACTCATATGATTCCCCGAGAGCTAAAAATAAAACCTTTTACTTATAAATGTAATATAATTAATTACAATGAAAGAGATTTCATTTTTTGGCGAGTTTTTATATGCCTTGAGGATGGGCCACAAGCCGAGGAAATTATCTCAGGATCAGTTAGCCCAGGCATTGGGCACTACGCGGCAGTACATCGATGCCATTGAAAAGCGCAAGGCGGGAACGGCGCCCCCTAATTTTCGGCAATGTTTGAAGTTGGCTGACGAGTTAGGATTGGGCGAGCAGAACCGGAACGAGTTTTTGCGCTTGGCCTTTGTGGAAAGAATTCGAAATAATTTAGAGTTTTATGATCATTTTCATAAGCAAGGGGCATCGCCGGTTGTTCAGACGGAAAAAACTTATAGCGGTTGCTCATATGCTATTTCCTGGAATACAAAACATCAGAAGCCTTTGTTAAATGAGGCGGTTGTAGAATTCGTTCGAAAGAGTATCGCGGATCTTTTGTCCGATTCGGGGTACGTCTTGGAAGAAATATCGGTTTCAAATGCGCATGTGGGGATTGTTTTAACGGTCGATATCGATTTTTATCCCAAGGAATTCATCGAAGGCCTTAAAGACGCGATCGCGAGAAAAACAAAAAATCAGTTTCCGGAAATTGCATTGGAATCGTCGTCTATTTGGGACAAAAATTGGGAACTGTATACCCTTGGTCAGCTACCGCCGCAATGGCCGGTTAACGCTCCGGTCGAAGTAAAAAGTTATCGAGGCGCGAGCAAAATTTGGCGCAGGTGAACCTCTTCGGCCGCCTCTTGCTATACTAGCGACATGACGATCAAGAGATTGGATCACGTCAGCGTCGTCGTTGACGACCTTGCGGCTGCTATCTCTTTTTTCACCGTCCTCGGTATGACGCTTGAAGGCGAGATGCCGATTGAGGGACCATGGGTGGATCGCGTCAACGGGATCGAAAATGTTCAAGTCGACATCGTTATGATGCGTACCCCAGATGGGCACGGGCGGCTTGAGCTGACGAAGTTTCGCAGACCAAAGCTGGTCGAGATCAAACCAGCAATCGCACCGCCAAATGCGCTGGGCCTTCGGAGCATCATGTTTGCGGTCGAAAGCGTCGACGACACGGTCGCTCGCCTGCGCGCCAACGGCGCCGAACTTATCGGCGAGGTGGTTCGGTACGAGGACATCTACAGACTCTGCTACATGCGAGGCCCTGCGGGCATTATCGTTGCGCTGGCTGAGGAACTCTTCTGAAGCGTTCATCGCATTGGAGCGGGAAAAGGGTCTCGAACCCTCGACCTTCAGCTTGGGAAGCTGACGCTCTACCAACTGAGCTATTCCCGCTTGAGTTTTGTATTATCTACTTCATCAAACAAATAAGTCAAAAAGATCAGCGGACCTTCGCTGCGTTCCGACTGCGGAAGAAAAACGCTGGGATACAGATTAATGCAATACGATAAAAACCCTGGGCCCAATCGCATGGCGATGCCGGTGTTGATGACGGGATAAAACGCGACACCTGACCCGTAGGCAATCTGCATCGTGAAGTCCGTATTAACCATATAATTGGTTGTCACCGTATGCCGATGTTGAGACCCAAACCCGACATAATATAAAAGCTGATTATCCTTGGAAAAATATCCGCCTTCTCCCCGAGGACGAAGCCCATCTCCATCTTTGGGCGGGGTGTAACCAACCCCAAATCCGGGAACCGCTTTTCTGGATATTCCAAAAATTTCGAAATCAAGCCCCGCCCATACGCCGGTTGTTAGGGCTAGATTCAGAAGTATTAAGCTACAAAATATTCGCATAATCGGTTTCGACGCGTTTGAGGTCTAACTGATTAAGGAAATTTGAAAAGCTCATCCACGACGTCAACGCCGCCAAATCCGCAAACTGAGGCGGGACAAATTTTGGCGCCTCAACCAGGCCTTCCTGAACCAGACTTTCCAAGGTGCGAACATCTTCCAACGTCGTTTTGCCGCAAAACAACATCAAAATGCGTTGGTGTGACCCGCGCCGGACGGCCAGGCGAATGTAGTTATAGATAAGGATAAAGCCTTTGCAATATACCAAGTCTTTGGTGAAGGGTTGCCCGGTTGGCAAGCTGCCGCGAAAGATCCGAACCGCGCTGTTGTAGCAATCAGATTCCTCTAGTCCCTGCAAACGGAAAAACTCGAATAAATCCAAAAAATTGGCGCCTTCTTCGACCAAATTCACTGCCTCGATACGATTGGCCAAGCGGCGTACTCGCCTGGGGTAAGACGCAAAACAAAAAATCTCCATAATAATCGCAAGACCTTCTTGCGTGATGGTCGACGACGGCGCGCCCTTGCCCAAAAACGTGCAATAGGGCTGTCGTTTACCGTTAAGGTTGGTGCCTAAATGTACCCATCCCTCGTGAATTTCCAAAATCCGGATATCGCGTCGACTAAACATGGCGTCTTCGCGAATCTTGATATAGTCGGCTCCGGCGGCGGCGTCCGAAACAATACCGTCGTCTAACTTAACGCGAACAGCGCGATCGGTTTCCCTAAAATAATCGTCCAAAAGCATCTGCAACTGAATGACGGTGTCTTTTGCATTGATGTCTCGCGTATACACCGGATTTACAAATTCGGAAGTGCTGGCGTTTAACGTTTTTAAAAGCAGATCGGCCAGGTCCTTTAAGCTGGCTTGGCCGGCGTAAAACGCGTCGCGCGCGCTCCCGTACAATTTTTTTGATAGGCGAGAAAAATCTTCTTTTCCTCGCAGTTCCAGCATCCGGACGACATCAATGTATTCGCGACAGATACGCTCCATCATGTTTCCCAGCGGACTATAGCGCCCCAGATATTTGCCAACGTCACTGGCGATCTCATCAAACTCTTGCACTTTTTTTTGCGGGTCGAAAGCGAGTGGGTGAGAGTCATAATAGGCTGCATCCACAGGAGGAAGTTCTTTGAAATTCGATTTAAAAAACGCATCCTCAATCGACTGATCCCATTTGATGGCGTCTAAAATTTGAAGGGGGCGTTGGGCTTCGACGATGCGATCGGACAGGGTCTTGATGGTCTGTTTATACTGTTGCGCTTGTTCCGACTCCATAAATTTCATTGTATCATTTTTCACGTGAAATCCCTTTTAATCTCGGCGTTGATAGTTGGCGGCGTTTTTGTCGGAGCGGTCGATGCCGAAGAGCAGTATTGGGTGGCCAACGACTTAACAAAAATCGTGACATCTCCGGGGGAATCTCTGTTCAAATACCATTCCCCCTGGGCGTGGGTGGGAGTTACGTCGCTACTTTTTATTGTGGATCAGCCGGTGACTCATTTTTATTTGAAGGACATAGAGCCGCGAGTGAAACAAGCGCAGATCGAAAAAGTTATTAATGACAGGAATTTATTTAATTTTGTTTATCTGTTGCGGCAACTCAACATTGACCTTCAAGATGATCAGCTGACCCAGTTGTCCTATTTAGGGGGCCAGGCGCTAATTAACAGCCACTTTGTGGCGCAGAGCCTGAAACATGTGTTTGGTCGCGCCAGGCCCGTTTTAACGGATAGCGGCCCGCACGATTGGGGACATTTGGAGACCGATTTGTTTGGTCCGTATACCGCATTCCCTTCGTCGCACGCCACCTGGTATTTTTCGTTTTTTACGATTGCGGGCAAGGTCTACGGCAATGAATTGGGAGCGGATTTATTGGGGGCCGCCGCCTATTTTTCGATCGTCAATCACAACCATTGGAGTTCCGATATGTGGATGGGGTACCTGTTGGGGAAAGCCATCGGTAATTACGTCTGGGAAACCGGTCGCAACAAACCGTTGGCCGAACAATGGTTTGTTTTTCCGGTGGCGATGCCGGGGCACCTAACCGGTATCGCATGCCAAAAAGTATTATGAGGTCTGGTACAATTCATCACATGAGCCGATTGGTAAAGGTATCTCAGAAGAGCGATATTTTTTCTCATTATCGAAATACGCCGGTAGAATCGTTTTTGGAATACCACAATCTGGATCGTCCGTTTGAAACGTATTCCAAGGCTGAGCTTGTGGTGGGGATGTGTATGGACAATCGCAAACATCTTCATATCCCGGACAACTTCGCGTATGTCCTGCGGGCAGGCGGAGCCAATTTGCGGTACAGCGAATTCAAAGTCTCTTACGCCATTGCTATTGGCGGCATTCAGGCGATCGTTTTGCTCGCGCATACCCAATGCGGGATGTCCAATTTAATATCTCGCAAAGAACAATTTATTCAGGGGTTGGTAGATAATGCAGGGTGGAGCCGGGAACAAGCAGAGGAACATTTTGATAAATTTGCGCCATTATTTGAAATTGGAAACGAACTGGACTTTGTGGTCAGCGAAGCCAAACGTTTGCGGGCGCGTTATCCAAAAGTGTTGGTGGCGCCGATGTTGTATAGGTTGGAAGATAATTTGATTTATTTGATTAATGAACACTAAACGACTGTTGTCCGTTTGGCTGGTATCTACACAAATCCTTATTGTTGTCATGGTCATGATCGGCGGCATTACCCGCCTAACGCAGTCGGGCCTTTCGATTGTGGAATGGAAGCTCGTGACCGGTTCGATTCCGCCCCTTTCGCAAAAGCAATGGACTACGGCATTCGAAAGTTATCAAAAAACGCCGGAATACAAACAAATTAACCAGGGAATGAGCCTTGCCGAATTCCGATGGATCTATTTTTGGGAATATCTGCACCGGTTGTTGGGCCGTTTAATTGGGCTTGTCATTGTGATTCCCTACTTATTTTTTTGGGTTCGCGCCCCGGAGGTGCGGTTTAAGGGCGCCGTCGCTGTGGGATTAGTGGTGCTGCAAGGAGTCGCAGGGTGGTGGATGGTAAAAAGCGGATTGGTTTCCAACCCCCACGTCAGTCACTATCGGTTGGCGCTCCATTTGGGCCTGGCATTTTTATTGTTTCAGTGGCTATTTTGGATGCTCTTGGAGCAATGGGTGGGTCGCCGCCAATCGCCCAGCCCGCTGCGCGATTTTTCGTGGTGGGTGACCGGCCTAATTGCCGTTCAAATTATTTATGGCGCGTTTGTCGCGGGGTTAGACGCGGGCATCGGTTTTAATACCTGGCCCAAGATGGGAGATCAATGGATCCCCTCCGGGATGTTGATTAACTTTTTCGAAAATCACATCGCCATCCAATTTATTCATCGCAATTTGGCGGTGTTGGTTGCGTTTGCGGTTTTTCTGTTGTGGTGGATGTCGCGCAAGCATGTAATCTTGATAGCGGTTCTGATTCAATTTTCGTTAGGGGTGGCCACGCTGCTTTTTATCGTGCCGTTGCCATTGGCGTTGGCGCATCAATTGGGCGCATTGTTTTTATTAACCGCATCGGTTTATCTCAACTATGTTCTTTAAAAAACTGCTAAAACTGTGGATGGGACTTGCAAAAATTCTAAATGCCATCAGCACTACTATTTTGCTCGGCACATTATTTTTTGTTGTGTTTATGCCGGTGGGGCTAGTGCGCCGGATTGTAAAAAAGAAAGACCAACCTCAAGACAGTTATTTTATTAAACGCACTGCGCCGCCTACCTCAATGAAATTCCCATTTTAAAGGAGAAAATAAATGTCATTTTTTAGCGACCTTTGGATGTTCATGAAAGTGAGAAAGAAATTTTGGTTGTTGCCGATTATTGTATTTTTGCTTTTGTTGGGAACGTTAATTTTTGTGGCCGAAAGCAGCGGTATTTTAGCGCCGTTTATTTACACGATATTTTGAGAATTTTAGGAATTTCGGCTTTTTATCATGATTCGGCTGCCGCTTTAATTGAAGACGGCGAAATCATTGCTGCGGCACAGGAAGAGCGCTTTTCCCGCGTCAAACACGATACCCGGTTTCCGAAAAGTGCCGTGGACTATTGCCTGAAAGATGGTAAACCGGTCGACTACGTCGCGTTTTACGACAAGCCGCTTTTAAAATTTGAACGATTGCTTGAAACCTATCTCTCGGAAGCGCCAAAGGGTTTTTTATCGTTTCGCCAAGCCATGCCGGTATGGATCAAAGAAAAATTGTTTCTGAAGCAGATCCTCGCCAAGAAAACAAAAAATAAAAATATTTTATTTGCCGAACACCATCAGTCCCACGCGGCCAGCGCCTTTTTTCCGTCGCCATTCGACGAAGCGGCTATTCTTACTATCGATGGAGTGGGGGAGTGGGCGACCACCAGTTTGGCTTACGGAAAAAGCAATTCGATGGAATTCCTGGAGGAAATTCATTTTCCCCATAGCCTGGGCCTTCTCTATTCCGCATTTACCTACTACACGGGATTTAAAGTGAATTCCGGCGAATATAAAGTCATGGGGTTGGCGCCATATGGAAAACCAACCTACGTATCTCTCATCTTGAACCATTTAATCGATATCAAAGATGATGGATCATTTCGGTTAAATATGGACTATTTTAACTATTCGGTGGGTTCTACCATGACCAACAAAAAATTTGACCATTTATTTGGCGGCCCGCCGCGAAAAAAAGAGTCCAAAATCACCCAACGGGAGATGGATTTGGCGCGATCCATTCAGGATGTTACCGAAGAGGTGATGGTGAAATTGGCGCGCCATATTCAAAAACTCACCGGTTCAAAAAATCTGTGTTTGGCCGGCGGCGTGGCGCTCAATTGCGTGGGAAACGGCAAGATTTTGCAAGAAAACAGTTTTGAAAATATCTGGATTCAACCTGCGGCGGGCGACGCAGGGGGGGCGATTGGCGCAGCCTTGGCGGCCTATTATCAAGAAGTGGGAAACCAACGCGCTCCAAAAGAAGGCATGAAAGGCTCGTTTTTAGGGCCAAAAAATTCGAATGATGAAGTAAAAAAAGCATTGGATGGGTTCAAGGCCAATGTTGTGCCGTTTGACGAGGAAGTAATAGCCGATTGCATCGCCCAGGGCAAAGTGGTCGGTTGGCATCAAGGCCGGATGGAATTTGGTCCTCGGGCGTTGGGCGCGCGCAGTATTTTAGGTGATCCGCGCGATCCGGGCATGCAGAAAAAAATGAATTTAAAAATCAAATTTCGCGAGTCGTTTCGACCGTTTGCGCCAGCGGTGTTGCGCGAAAAAGTCTCCGATTATTTTGACCTCAATTGCGACAGTCCCTACATGTTATTAGTGGCCCAAGCGAAGGGAGGTTTGCCTGCCACCACCCACATAGATGGCAGCGCCCGGATCCAAACCGTTCATCAGGAAACCAATCCAAAATTTTATTCGTTAATCAAAACTTTCGAACAAAAAACGGGCTGTGCTGTCCTGATCAACACGTCATTTAACGTGCGCGGCGAGCCGATTGTCTGTACCCCGGAGGACAGTTACCGTTGTTTTATGCGCACCGAAATGGACGTGTTGGTGATCGAAAATGTGATGATGTTTAAAGAAAATCAACCCGCGTTTCAGGATCGGGGGGATTGGAAAACGACGTTTGAGTTGGATTAGTAGGCGCTGTACAAATCTTTCATCGTCTCCTCATTTTCGATAGCCTGATTAAGCCTATTCCAAACTTTGGCTTTTGGGCCGAACGACCCTTCGAATTCTTCGGTGAATCCGGACAAATCTTCGTTAAAGATGGCGTCTCGGAGCTTGCCAGGCGGGACTGTTTTGTTTTTAAAGTCGGCAAACGAAACATAAAGTTCTTCTTTTTTATATCGGAACTTAATCTGCTTCGTACCAAACATCGGGTTTATGCTCGCCACGACGTTCCCCTCTTGGTCTCGACTTGAAACCGGGTGGCCCTTCATCAAGACAACGTTAGGGTTGGAAATAAATTGATCCGCTCCTATTGCTTCTCGAAGTAAAAAAATGGAGACATCGGCGGGCTTCTGGGGTTGACGAAGGGTGACGCGAATAGTCTCCTGATCGGGAAGAAACAAGTAGTTCAGCGTATTTTCCATATGTTTAAATTCAGTGTCGATATTCGGATACAGCAGGTGCGCTTTGACAAAGTTATTTCCGGGATCAAGCAGGATGCAGCCTTGTTTTTGATCGTCAGCTTTAAAATTAATAACTACCGCAGCGTGAGTATAGCGAAACTCGTGATCCGCCTTTTGGGCGGCCACAACAGCCGGATAGTTTTTTTGCCTTAGTTGATTTGAAAGGTCGATGGCTTGCCCGACGCAATCGCTACCGCCGTACGTATCAATTCCTCTTTGGCCGGAAGATTCCATACGGTTAAAAATAGCGAAACCACGCATCTGACCGCAAAGGGCGAGAAACTGCGTCAAATAAGTCAGCTTGTCATAGTTAACCGCCTGAACATAGTCTGATAGTTCTTTTGAGAGGTCTTTTTCCAGCGCTTCCCCCGAAACACAGCGGTATGGTTCGAGAGAAATCGGCCGAAATTTCGGAGCAGGAAATCGGGCGGCGATGATTTTGCGCATATCGCATCCTCCGCGTACATAATTCCCTTTGTTTTAATGGATCAAACTAATCACTCTTAATTGAGTAACGCGTGCTCCGACCGCTCCCGAGGCGCTCAATTTTATTGAGCTTACGCAGCTTATCCAACGATCTTCAAATCTACTCATATTCTAACTATATTAGATTATATTAGATTATATGAGAATAGGTTGCGCCGCGATCGCCTCAATCTCAATCAGGCAATTCCGCGGCAACTCCTTTACGGGTACCGCCGAGCGCGCCGGTTTATGATCGCCAAAAAATCGCCCATAGACTTCGTTTGCTTTGGCCCAAAGCGAGATGTCGGTAATAAAAATAGTGACTTTTAAGACGTGATTTTTGTCGCTGCCGGCGGCCAATAAAATCGCTTCGAGATTTTTAAGCGTCAACTCGGTCTGTTCTTCGATGCTGCCTTTGGCCGAGGAAGGATCTTGAACAGTCAGTGGCAATTGTCCCGCGACATATATTAGGCCGTTGTGAGCAATGGCTTGGGAATAGTGACCTAAAGGGGCGGGCGCTTGATTGGTAAAAATGGTTTTCATTGGAAATTCAAATTAGTTTACCACAGTTATCGATAGTGGTATCGGCAGGCTAAAATCTCAATGGTATTTGGTTTAACGAGACGATAGACCAATCGATGTTCCAAATCAATTCGGCGGGACCAGCACCCTGAATAGCCGTATTGTAACGGCTCAGGCTTTCCGGTACCTTGAAACGGTGTTTCAGCTATTTCGTCCAAAAGGCGATAAATCTTTTTGACGACCTTCTGGTTTGTTTTAAACCAAAATGCGATATCTTCCTCAGCGTAAGATTTAAAAATAATTTTAAAACTACCCGCCATAGCGCTTCTTAATCTCTTCTAATGATTTTCCGCCTTTTTCTGATATCGCTTCTGCTAAGCGGCGACTCATTAGCGGAGATCGTGATAAGTGCATGGTTTCTTGCAAAGACAGATAATCCGACTCTGACATCAGGACAATATTTTCGCCATTTTTGCGTGTAACATGAAGGACTTCATGATCTTCGCAAACCTGATCGAATTCTTCTTTTAAGTGTTCTCGCAAGCTAGAATATGTCGTCGATCGATCCATAAAATATCCTCCTATTGTACAGAAAGTCCGTACAGTAAAGGATTTCCCTAGTTTTTGTAAAGTCAAACCCCATGATACGATCCCTGGCCTCTAGCCATGAAACTTTCTTTTAGCTTAATCGGCATGCCCGGCTCCGGAAAAACAACCGTCGGCCGCGCGCTGGCAAAGCATTTGAATTATGCCTTTGTTGATGCCGATGATTTGATTCGCGAAAGGATTCAAATGTCGCTGCAAGACTATTTGGATCGGCACAGTGAAAAAGCACTCGTTGAGATTGAATCTGAAATTCTTCGGTCTGTTGCAGCGCAACCAAGGCAGGTGATTTCCACCGGTGGTAGCGCCGTATATTCCGACGCCGCGATGCAATGGCTTAAATCTTTTTCGATCGTTATTTATTTGTCGGCATCTCTGGAAAAACTAAAAAGTAGAATGTCTAACGTAGAATCTCGCGGCATTGTGGGGTTGGCCGCAAAAGGGTTGGGGGATGTATGGAGCGAACGCTTACCGCTCTACGAAAAGTATGCGGATATGACGGTGTCTACCGAAGAGTTTGATAAATCTGCGATTGTTGATACGATACGTCGATCCCTCGATGAGTACAATTAATCAGAAAAAAGCGTTCATGTCGCTGTTTGCCGTGGTGGCGACGGAGCTGATCGGATTTGGGTTAATTATTCCGGTGTTGCCGCAAATTGCGTCCAATTTTGGAGTGTCAGGATTTGCGATGGGATTTCTCTTGGCGTCGTATTCATTGGCGCAATTTGTAGCCGCGCCAATTTTGGGCAGCCTATCGGATGTTTACGGACGCCGCCCTATTTTGGTGATTTCAAAAATCGGAACGATAGCGGGTTATATTGCATTGGCGCTGGCGAATCAGTATTGGCTGTTTTTAGTGGCTCGGCTGATCGACGGGTTTACAGGCGGGAATATTGCAGTGGCGCGAGCGTATGCCGCAGATATTACAACCGAAAAAGATCGTTCCAAAGGCATGGCGATTATCGGGATTTCGTTTGGCGTCGGATTTGTTTTGGGCCCGGCGTTGGGCGGATTGATGTATGGATTGGGAGGACACGCGCCCGCCGCGCTGCTGGCCGCCGCGCTGTCGTTTGCCGCGCTTTTGATGACGCTTTTCTTTTTAAAAGAACCCCCGCATCGCGCTGTCACGAAATCGCACGCCATTAAATTATTGGCCTTTACCAAGATTCGGTTCAGCCGAAACGTCTGGCTGCTGTGCGCTGCCCAAGTTGTGTTTATGATGTTTTTTTCGGGCTTTGAAACCACGTTTTCACTCTTTACTCACCAACGCTTTTCGTTCAATGAACAGCAAAACAGTTTGATGTTTATGCTCTCGGGGATCTTAATTTTAATGATCCAAGGCTATTTTACGCGAAAAACCATCGCCAAAGGGCATCTTGCGGTTTGGGCCGGGTTGCTGTTTTGTTCGGCAAGTTTTTTAATATTAGGCGCTGTAAACCATGTTCAGTGGTTGATTCTGGATCTATTTTTCTTGGCCTTTGGCGTATGTTTGTTAAACGTCTATTTGCCAAGTCTTCTGAGTACCAATTCGGGAGAAAGTTTGCGGGGCGAAGTTATGGGGATTTATGAAGGGTTGGGAAGCTTGAGCCGAATTGCCGGGCCCCTTTTGGCCTATGTGGTGATTGTTCCCAGTTTTGGCTGGTTGTATGGGGTGTTCGGGCTTGGGTTAATCGGAATTTTTGCCGTGTTTGCGCTCTTTTATCGCGCATGAATTATCAACGTACAATTGCTACCGTGTGCCAATTTTCCGGCACGGGTATTCACACCGGAGCGCCGGTGGTGGTTGTGTGTCATCCCGCGCCGGCCGGGACGGGAATAGTATTTAATAAGCGAGTTTTCGTTACGCCGAAAAATCTATCGCATACGTCGCGTGCGACGTTATTGGAATCCGACGGGATTCGGGTACGCACGCCGGAGCATTTTCTTTCCGCCTGTTTTGGACTGGGGATTTCGAATCTAAAAGTTGAAGTAAATGCAGAAGAAATGCCCATTTTGGACGGTAGCGCGAGGCCTTTTGTTATGGGGCTTCAGCAAGCAGGAATTGTAGATCAAGCGCCGGCAAAAGAATTTTTGGTACGGGAACCTGTTGTGGTACGAGACGGCGAACAAACCTTGCTTGCGTTGCCCGACGATCATTTGCAATTTACATATGTGTTAAATTATCCCCATTCGTTTGTGGGGCAGCAAATCCTAACGTTTCGGTTTTCCGGCAAAAACTATTGTGACGAAATCGCGCCTGCTCGAACATTTGGATTTGAAAAGGAAGTTCAGGAGTTATTGAGTCGGGGTCTTGCAAAAGGCGGTTCGTTGGATAATGCTGTTATCGTCGGAGACAGAGGCTATCTGACGCCGCTTCGTTTTGCGGATGAATTGGTTCGCCATAAAATAGTGGATATGATCGGCGATTTATCGGTATTGGGATCTGCATTAAAGGGACATTTTATTGGAATTCAAACCGGGCACAGCCAAAACATGATGTTGGTGAAAAAACTGAGCCATGAGCAGTAAAACCGGTATTCGCATTATTTTAGGCGTTATTCTTGGCTTTATTGCCGTAAGTTTGTACCTGACGCGCGTCATTTTGAAAAATGATGCATTGATTGCAGAGGCAGAAAATCAGCGATATGAATCGTATAAATTAGCCGACGAACTGCGCCAAAGTTCCGATGACATCACACGTATGGCCCGAACGTACGCAGTGACAGGCGATCAGCGCTTCAAAAACTATTTTAAGGAAATCATTTCGATCCGAGACGGAAAGTTGCCTCGCCCCAAGGACTACGGAGATATTTATTGGGATTATGTGGCGGCGACCAGTCAGAAACCGCGCGCGGACGATCCCCCGGTCTCGTTGCTGGAATTGATGCGTAAGGCTTCATTTACCGAAGCCGAGTTCACCTTATTAAAGCGAGCCAAGGCGGAATCTGATGCGCTGATTGCGTTGGAGGATCGGGCGATGGCCGTTCTTGAGGGGCGCCCGCCAAATAAGACGTTGGCAGAGCAGCTTTTGCATGGCCAGGAATACCACAGCGCCAAGGCTCGCATTATGGCGCCGATCGAATCCTTTTTTGAACAGGTCGATCGACGAACATCGGACAAAGTGAATCAGTTGGTGTCTCAGGGACGCCAGCTGCATAAGATTTTGATTTTCTTGCTAGCAGCCGCGGCGCTTCTTTCTTTTCTTTCGCTTCTATACTTAGGTCGTGGAGATCTGAAAGGAACGGATGCTTCGCTGCATTTGGGAGAACGAATGCGCTGGATCGACGATTGGCCGCTGTTGATGGCGGCGATCGGCTTTTCAATTATTGTCGGAACTGCTAGTTGGTGGATGCAGTATCGGTTTGAAACACAGGAGCGCCAACGAGTTAAAAATGCGTTAACCACGATTGTAAACAGCACCCATAAAGCCGTTCAAACCTGGATTTCGGAGCGGGAAGAAGAGTTGTTTATGTGGTCCAATCAGGACAAACCGATTATCGAAACCGGCGACGGAACCTATTCCGGGTACCAGTTGCTTCGCGTTGCTCCCAAGAATTCAAAATCGATCGATATTAAATTTGAGAAAACAATAATTAGCCTGAGCGCGCCAACGCGCTCAGGGGGGTATCTGACGTTATTGATCAACCCCGAGCAGAACTTTTCGGAAATTTTGCAACGAGGACAAATCGGTCAGACGGGCACAACGTTCTCTTACACCGGAGACAAAAAAGAAGGAATCGATCTGGACGGGTATCTCAATTCAAAGGGAAAACGCGTAGTCGGCGCCTGGGTTTGGGATGAAACACTGGGCATCGGAGTCGCTACCGAAATGCAGTATGACGAAGCATTTGCCCCGTTGGCGGAATTCCGTCGGATGAATATTGTCTCGTCGGCGATGACTATTCTTTTGATCTTGATTTTGTCGGGATTATTTATCCAGAATCGCTGGCGCATGGCAGACCAGTTGGCGTTTACCCAAGCATTGGTCGACAGTATTCCCAATCCGATTTTTGTTAAAGATAGATATACGCGTTTTATTACATTTAATCAGGCCTACGAAAAAGTATTTGGAATGAAACGAGAAAGTTACGTCGGAAAAAAGGTCTTGGATGTGGAGTATATTCCTGTCGAGGCCAGAGAAGGGTTTCAGCGCGAGGACGAGGAAAATATCGCCAAGCGAGGAGGGTCGTATAAAGAACTCGCCATTCCCTACAGCGACGGAAAAATTCATGACGTATTGTATTGGACGAAAACGTTTGAATTATCCAACGGATCGATTGGCGGGTTATTGGGCGTCTTGGTGGATATCTCGGAACAAAAACATTTGGAACGCCAATTGGCGGAGGCCAAAAAACGCATGGAAGACGAGTTGAATGTGGGGCAGGAAATTCAGATGAGCATGTTGCCGTCAAAGTTCCCCGCATTTCCCGATCGCACGGAATTCGATATTTTTGCCGAGTTGACCCCGGCGCGAGAAGTCGGCGGCGATTTTTACGACTTTTTCTTTGCCGGAAAAGATGAACTATGCTTTTGCATTGGAGACGTCTCCGGAAAGGGCGTTCCGGCGGCGTTGTTTATGGCGGTTACAAAAACCTTGATCCGATCTCGAGCAGGCGACACCGCCTCTCCCGCGCAGATCGTTACGCGCGTAAATGCGGAATTGGCTCGGGACAACGAACATTGCATGTTCGTCACATTGTTTATCGGGATGCTGAACGTTCGGACGGGTGAAATTCGCTACGCTAATGCCGGTCACAACCCTCCGTTTATTTTGCGGACAAACGGGGCGGTGGAAGAATTGACCAAAAGCTCCGGTTCGGCCGCGGGAATCGTGGAGGATCAATCCTTTAAGGAAGAAATCTGCCGGTTGAATCCGCGAGATCAAATTATTTTGTATACGGATGGCGTTACGGAAGCAATAGCGTTGGATGGCCGCTTTTATTCGGAAGAGCGGTTGGTGGAGCTATTGAATGTGGAAAATAATTTGTCGCCAAAAAACCTGGTTAAAGACGTACATCGCTCCGTCTGGGCCTTCGCCGAGGGGGCCGAGCAGGCGGATGATATCACGCTCCTGGCATTACGATTCGGTGTAGCGCCTGACCAAGTCTAATAATCGACTGAAGTCCGCCAATTTGTTGATCGAATCTTGCGCCTGCATATGCGCCAGATCCTCTCGCTGAAATTCAAAAGGGGAGGCAGTAAAAAAGATGATAGGAACTTTTTTGAGGTGATCAAATTTCCGAATGCGACGGCAGACTTCCACACCGTCCAGATCCGGCATCCGATAATCAAGTAAAATTAAATCGGGCGTCAGGTCTTTTAACGATTCCAGCGCGCTCAATCCGTTTTCCGCGGTTGCCACGGTGTAGCCGCGCTTTCGAAAACGGTAGGCCAACGTCTTCAAGATATCGACTTCGTCATCAATGATCAATATTGTTTTAGCCACCGATTTCCTCCAAGGGTAAGCGAAATGAAAACGTGGATCCCGTGCCGACTTTCGACTTTACCGCTAATGAACCGCCATGTAGTTCAACGATTTTTTTAGAAATTAATAATCCTAGACCGGTCCCGCTAGCCCGGGTGGGCAGGCGGCCATAGGCCCTGAATAATAACGGGATATCTTTTTCTTCGATTCCAATGCCCTGATCATGAACATGCACATAAACAAAATTCCCTTCGCGGCGAGTTTCGACATGAATCACGCCCTTTTCCATGAATTTAATCGCGTTGTTAATCAAATTGACCAACACTTGCATGATTTTGTCTTTGTCAAAAGAAAACGGCGGGATCGATCCATCATGGGTAATGGCAAGGGCAAGACCCCGCTTGTTTGCCAATAGTTCCATTTGGGAGCGCGTTTCTTTTAATAATGCGCCGATATCGTTGACTGATTTGTCGATTTTAAATCGATTTTCTTTTAGGCGTTGAAAATCAAGAAAATTATTCACTAGTCGATATAGTCGATCGATATTGTGGGTAGCAGTATTTAAAAAATCCCGTAATTCCGGATTCAATTTTGTGCTCAATTCTTCGTCCAAAATCGCGATACTCTGCTTGATGATGGAAAGCGGCGTACGCAATTCGTGGGAAACCAACGACGTAAATTCTTCTTTTTGTTTAAAGGCTTCCTGAAGTTCCAACTCAATTTTTTTTTGAATCGTAATGTCCCGCAACATAAAAACCAGTCCTTGGACTTTTTCGGCATAGTCGATCCGGTACTCGACAGTCACTGCGCAAACTTTGCGCTCGCTTTGGCGGGTTTTGATGCTCAATTCAAACGTCGTGTGGTTCTTTAGATTCTGCGGACTCACTACGTTGGTTCCGACAAAATCGCTAAAATGACGCCCATACACTTGATCAAACGGATAGCCGAACAAAAGTTCAGCACCCTTGTTCCAAGTCTCAATTTTTAGGGTCAACGACGTGCTGACAATGGCGTCATGCGCCGATTTGACTATGGAGGCTAGCATTTCTCGATCCGAGAGAGTCTTTTTAAGTTTATTTTCTTCCTGGTTGATGATGCGCTTAAATGCGATCAAGGTAACGCTGACCACGGTCAATGCGGTAATGGTCAGCAGAATCGCAAGCAAGTTAGTTTGATCGGGTGGCAAAGAAAGAATGGGGAGAATTGTGAACCCCACACTTTCCAGCCAAAAATAATTAAGAAAGGTAAAAATCATCACAATCCCCATCAGGTGGATTTCCTCAAACGAAAAAATAAAGGCGGCGGTGGCGAGCGAGTCGACAAAATTGAGCTGAACATTGGCGGATCGACCCAAAAGTAGAGAAAAGTAAGTAATGGCTACGTTCATGACTATTATCAAGCAGATTCGCGCCAGGGTGAAAAACTGAAATCGATTCAGAAAAAGCGGAAGCGTTAACGCAATAATCGTAACCGAAATTTCAATAAAGACGGTCCAATTTTTGTAATAGTAAAAAAGAGCCAAAAAAAGAAGTTCAATAAAAATAAAAAATAGGCACAAAAAATTGGTTAAGCGAATAAATAATCGCAGTCGCTCCGGAGTCGCCGATGGCTCAAACCAAAGTAATGGACTCTTCACAGTATCAATTTTGCCCCTTCGCTCCCAAATCAAAACATGTTTGATTGTGCCTAGAATCAGGGAAGAAACTATTTATGCTGATAGAGATGGTGATCTTTGCAACTATAGCAGGCAGCGCGCCGACGGCAAACAGAACATGGATCAAAGATCCATTTGTACTGGGGACTCCTGTCCTCAACAAGCCGGTTGTGGTTCGTGAAAAATACACATCGACTCTTTCGCTGCAGGGAATCTGGAAATCGGGTGATGCGTTCAAGGCGATGATTTCTAATCAAATCGTAACAAAAGGAAGCCAAATTGACGGCGCCATAGTAAAAGACGTTCAGTCCAATAAAGTAATTCTATTGTATGCGGCTTCCAATAGAGAGGTCGTATTGCGATTGGGAAAGTCCGATGAATAAGGCGGTGGCGTACCTTCTGATCGCGGCCCTGCTATGCCCCCAGATTGCCCTGGCAAGCGAGGATGTGGATGCGGTAAAAACCAAGGACATGCAGTTGTTAAAGACTAAAATCGGCGCCAACAAAGTCCTGAATGTGGCGTTCCAGGATACCGATATCGAAAAAGTCCTTAAATTTTTTTCCGAGGAATATAAGCTCAATATCGTGAGCGCACAGGAAGTGAAAGGAAAAGTGACGTTTTCATTCAAGGATATTCATCCGATCGAGGCGTTTAATTCGATGCTCGCGTGGCAAGGGTTTGACTGGTATGAACACCACGGCAGTATCCATATTTTAGCCGAGTCTCCGATTCACATTATTAAGCTCAATTATGTTAGCGCTCAGGAAGTGTTCGATACCTTTTCGAAAATGCTTCCACAATACGGTCTAATGACAATTAACCCGTTTAGCAATTCCGTCGTGCTACGGTTGCCGGGCAGGTCGGGACCCAAATTTATTCGAGCCATTAAGGAACTGGATCAAGTTCCGATGCAGGTATTGGTCGAAGCCAAAATTATGGAGACGGGAATCGACAGTTCGAATCGGTTTGGGGTAGACCTAAAATATACCCGAAACGCCGATTCGACCGCGGAAATCGCCGGCAATGCCCTGCCGGCGACCGATCAACGACCGGGCCTGTATGTGCAGGTCGTTACACCGGAGCTTCAGGCGCAGTTGGACGCATTGTCCAGCCGTTCCAATATCGAAATTTTGGCCTTCCCCAAAATACTGGTGATGAACAATAAAGAAGCCAAGATCATCACGGGTGAGCGTCTGGGCTATAAGGTGACGACGGTCACCGGGTCGACCGCCCAGGAAACCATTTCGTTTTTGGAGGTCGGTACCAAGCTGCTTTTCAGGCCTAACATCGCATCCAATGGCGACATCGTGATCTATATTAAGCCGGAAGTGTCCGAAGGCGCGATTGTGGGCGGAATTCCCAACGAGACCACTACCGAAACCAGTACCCAAGTCGTGGTGCGAGATGGTCAAACATTGCTCATTGGCGGCCTAATTCGCAATAAGAAAGTCACCAGCGTTACCGGAGTTCCGATTTTATCCAGCATTCCTCTGATCGACATCTTTTTCAAAAAAGAAACGACCGAAATTGTGAAACGAGAACTAACCGTTCTGCTAACGCCCCATTTGGTCACGCTTGACCGTCACTAG
>CAYGHZ010000006.1:0-26295 GCA_964349635.1 uncultured Candidatus Marinamargulisbacteria bacterium | reverse complement strand
CCCCATGACACACGCAACCCCCCGCAACCCCATGACACACGCAACATCCGGCGATCCCGCCACACATAAACATCCCCACAAACCCAACCATTCATTATCCACCATCATATGCGGATTCAAATCGTTTTCCGCGCGAAAAATCAACGAACGACAAAACACCCCCGGCCAACCGGTATGGCAAACCCGATTTCACGACCGCATCGTCCGCAATACAATCGCCCTAAACACCATCCGAAATTATATCCTGCGAAATGACAAAATCCATTTGTCGCGCACATAACCAATGTATAATCGTCATATAATGAATCCGCAGGCTATCGAATCCGCCAACAACGCCATGGAAACCGGCGACGCAACACTGGCACTCTCGATTCTAGGCGCCGATATCCAATCGTCGCCCACCCTCGAGACACTGGCTATGCGAGCCAGCATCCTGACCGGGCAAGGACACTTTGATAAGGCCATCGACGATTACACACAAGCGCTAAATTTCACAAAAAAAAATGACGAACGCGCCGCCATTATTCTTGAAAGAGGCTGCGTCCACAAAGAGGACGCCAACGACGCCGCCGCCTTTGACGATTTCAATGCCGCCATCGAGCTTAACCCAAAAAGCGATGCCGCCCATTTCGAACGCGGTTTATTTTTTTTCGAATTCGGCGAACACGAAAAGGCTCGTACAGACCTCGAAAAATCGATTTCTCTGAATCCGAAATCCTCCCACCCGCACACAATTCTCGGCCGTATTTGCCTGGAAGAAAACCAATTCGCCGACGCGTTGGCCCAGTTCAAAAAGGCTTTGGCCATCGACCCTTCAGACCCGGAAGCCCAACTTTTTATCGGTCAGGCATATGCCTACACCGGCCATCCGGACGACGCCATCGCCGCTTTCAAAAAAACCTTGGAACGAAATCCGAAAAATAGTCTCGCGTTATATTCGTTGGCCGGCGCGCATTACGCAAAGGGCGAGATCAGCGACGTCATCGAAATTTGCGACCGCCTGCTAACGACAGACCCCCAGGACGACAGCGCCTACGGCATGCGAGGAATGGCGCTTATTGTCAGTGGTCAATACGTTCGGGCTCTCAAAGACCTCAACGCCGCCATCAACCTAGACCCTTACGACGGACTCTATTTTGCTAATCGCGGCCAAGCCTACCAGAGCCTCGGAAAATTCAAAGAGGCCATGGCCGATTACAAAAAATCGTTGCGGCTCGACAATGAAAGCGAGGAGCTGTACCGAAATATTGGAACCCTGTACATTGAAATGAACCTCTCCAAAAAAGCCCTGCTCGCTCTCGACAAAGCCGTCTCTCTGGAACCTCTATTTTCCGAGCCTTATTATTATCGGGGGGTGGCCTATGAAAAAATACAACGGTACGAAGACGCGCTGCAAAACTATACCCATGCCATCAAATTAGCGCCCAAAAAATCTATTTATTATTACGCGCGGGCCAACCTATTCAAGACCTTGGGCCAATCCGAAAAAGCAAAATCGGATCTTAAAAAGGGGAACGAGCTCAACCCCAACGCATCACGATAGATAGGTCGCCGCACGGTTTTCGTTCATATCCTTGGACGCCTGGTTCAGTTTGCTTAAAAACTTCTCAAATACGTCGATGGGCTGGGTCACACCGTTCCTTATCAGGTCGCCCGACTCCAGGTCATAATTCATCTGAATCCGAACATCACCCCGCTTTTCGGTCCATTCAATTTTTTTGGCAGTCAACTTTACGCTATAAACCGTGGACGAAACCGGACTGGCGATCCCTTCGTTGGTAATAACGTAGCTGTTTACGCCGGGATCAAAAAGACTCAACACTCTTTTTTTAATCGAGGCTTTGACTTTTTCTTGGGTTTCTTTGTCCAAATCGGAAAGAGTGGATGACATCCAAACGATTATACCAACTGTTGATTTTTTAAAAAGCATCCGGTTAGAATGGGAACTTCTTATGGAACACGCAGAACATTCCGGTTTTTCAATTCCTTTTGCCCCGTTTGGTTTCGATTTGGCGATCAGCCAAGCCGTCGTCATTATGTGGGGAACGGCGTTAACGATATTTTTGTTTTTGGTCTTGGCCAATCGATTTAAAACCGTGCGGTTAGTAGAAGAATTTCTGTATGAATTCGTCGCCGATGCGTTTGGCAGCAGTCTTAAAACAAAAAATCCAATCTGGTTTTCTTTTTTAATCACTCTTTTCTTATTTGTGTTTTTTAACAACTTGTCCGGATTAATTCCGGGCGGCGAATCTCCGACCAGCAATATTAATGTCACCGGCGCGCTCGCCATTATGGTGTTCTTAATCGCTCAGGGCTCTGGCATGGCTAAGCACGGGTTCCACCATTTCCAAAATCTGATCCCGGGCGGAATTCCAAAATTGATGTTGCCGTTTTTTGTTCCGTTGGAAATTGTGAGCCAGTTGGCGCGTCCGTTTTCATTGGCGGTCAGGTTGTTTGCCAACATGTTTTCCGGCCACAAAGTGTTGACGATTTTTATTACGCTAAGTATTTTGGGTCGACCTTATATCACGGCATTGCCCTTTGCGGGTGTGGTGCTAATTTCAATGTTTGAAATCTTCGTTTCATTTATTCAGGCGTTTATTTTCACTTATCTTGCGTCTTTTTATATTAGCGACGCCGTTAACGCATCTCACTAGTGAAGGAGGCTATTTTTTCTTAAATTCAAATTTGATCCACACACTTAAAATCTTAGTTTATTAAGGAGAAGTTTCATGGGTTTAGCGTATTTAGCATCAGGTTTAGCAATCGGTTTAGCAGCGTTGGGCGTCAGCTTTTCATTGGCGATCGTGTATTTCAAAACGATCGACAGCATCACTCGTCAGCCGGAACAACTGGCCACATTTCGCGTATTAATGTTTATCGGATTTGCATTTATCGAAGCCATCGCGCTGTATGCGTTGGTAATTTCTTTCCTTCTTCTTCAAGCGCACTAACGAATGTTTGAATTTACCTCAAGTGTATTTTTCTGGAGCATTATTAACTTCGCGGTGCTGTTGTTTCTGGTCAACAAATTTGCGTTGCCTCCGTTTTATCAAATGTTGAAAGACAATGAAAAACGTAAGCAAGATTTGATTGACTCGCTAGAATCGCAACGCAAAGAATCCCAGGCGCTTTTGAACGATTACAAGGCAAAAATGGCCGGTATTCAGGAAGAAGCTCGTCAGATTCTGAACGCCGCGAAGCTGGAAAAAGAAGAAATCAAGAAACGCGAATTGGAACGTCTGGCGCAGGAAAAGCAAACGCTTCTGGCCGGCATTCGCGGTGAGATTGAGTTTGAAAAGAAGAAATTGATGGATGATTTGAAAGAAAACGCGGTGGATTTGGTGGTATCAGCCACTCGCAAAATAATCGCCAAAGAATTCTCCAAGGCCGACCACGAACAATTGATCCGAGAAAACATCCGGGAGTTTGAAACGCTTCTGCGATGAAAAAACCAGTCAACATCGATTTTGAACGTATGTTCACCTTGGCGCAGCAAAACAAGGAAGTTGAATCTCTTGAAAACAATTTGTTCAAGCTTTATCAGCTTCAAAGCAAGAGTTACGAACTGCGCCGAATGCTTCAAAACGAAAAGATGCCGGATGCGGATAAGGTTAAGGCGATCTGCAATTTCCCGGGCTTTATGCCGTCCAGCCTTTTCGAAGAGTTATTGGCATTGACCTTGAAACACAACATGGCCGACCGGATTTATTATCTCGACGAAGGCTTCCACAAAATTTTAGACGTCAAACTCAATCGGGTGACCATTCAAATTATGTCCGCAGTCGAGTTATCCGATTCTATTCTTAACGAAATAAAGCTAAAGTTAGAAAAAATGTTAACCAAAACGGTAGTATTGCGGCCTTCGATCGACCCCAATTTGTTGGCCGGAATTTTATTAAAGCTGCCGGACGGCAAAATCTTTGACTTTAGCTACAATCGGTTGCTGGACAACCTAAAATACTTTGTAATGGAGAGAAACTAATTATGGGCGACATCACTAAGATATCCGAGTTAATTAAAGGCAAGCTTGAAGGATACGCCTTCAAGGTGGAAAGCGATGAAGTCGGACTGGTTTTGGAAAGCGCGGACGGCATTGCCCGTATCGGCGGCCTTCCCAATGCCATGTTGGGGGAAATGATTGAGTTTCCGGACAAAATTTTCGGGATCGTATTTAACTTAGAAACAGATGAAATCGTTGTTATTATTTTAGGCAAAAAGACGGCGGTTAGAGCGGGCTCTTGGGCCAAATGCACCAACCGTATTATGGAAGTTCCGGTGGGTAAAGAGCTGCTGGGTCGCGTCGTTAACGCGATTGGCGAACCGATCGACGGCAAAGGCCCCATTAACGCCAAGAAATTTAGGGCCGTAGAAACAACAGTTCCGGGCGTTATCGATCGCTTGCCTGTAGATGTACCGTTGCAAACCGGATACAAAGTTGTGGATGCGTTGATTCCAATCGGACGCGGACAGCGCGAGCTGATCATTGGCGACCGTCAAACCGGAAAAACAACATTGGCGATCGACACCATTATTAACCAAAAAAATTCAGGCGTTTTATGTATTTATGTCGCCGTTGGTAAAAAATCGGCCTCTATTGTTGAAGTTGCACAGATTCTAGAAAAAAACGGCGCGATGGATTACACAATCATCGTCGACGCCTCTGCAGACGATCCGGCAGCGATGCAGTATTTGGCTCCGTTTGCAGGAACCTCAATGGCCGAAGAGTTTATGCATACCGATCGTAAAGACGTGCTGGTTGTTTATGATGATTTAACCAAACACGCCAACGCGTATCGTATGATTTCGCTTTTGCTACGTCGTCCTCCCGGACGCGAAGCGTTCCCCGGCGACGTATTTTATCTTCACTCTCGATTGCTGGAACGTTCGGCGCGATTGTCGAAAGAACTTGGCGGCGGTTCCATCACGTCACTTCCGATTATCGAAACGCAAAAGGGTGACATTTCAACCTATATCCCGACCAACGTTATCTCCATCACCGACGGTCAAATTTTCTTGCAGTCCAATCTCTTTTATTCCGGGTTCCGCCCCGCCATTAACGCCGGTATTTCGGTATCCCGCGTCGGCGGTAAAGCACAAACGGAAGCCGTGCGAAAACTATCCGGTAAACTGCGGTTGGAACTAGCGCGATTCCGTGAAAAAGAATCGTTCACAGCCTTCGCCTCCGAAATGGACGCCGAAACACAAAAGCAGCTCACGCGAGGTAAAATTCTGGTTGAGATTTTGAAACAAGGCAAGCATGCGCCAATGCCCGTGGAAGAACAGGTCATCAGCATTTATTTGGCCGTATCCGGCGTTTTAGAAAATATTGATATTAAGCATGTGAAAGAAATTGAGCATTTGGTACTTGAAAAAATGCGTAAGGACTATGCGCCCATATTAAAAGAAATCAAGGAAACCGAAAAAATTTCAAAAGAACTCGATCCAAAAATTAAAGCCGCTGTAGAAAAGATCATTCATGCCAGAAGTATTTGAAATAAAAGCCCGCATTGACGGTCTAAAAAGCATCCATAACATTACCTATGCGATGCAGATCGTCACGATCAGCCGCCTAAAACGGTTGGGAATGCAGCTTCAAAAAGCCAAGGATTCGCTGAAGGAAGTTCAAAAAATTCTGGCGTATTTGGTTTCCGAAAATCAAAAGCTGTATGACCGGATTTTTAAACCGGTAATCGATCCCAAAAAAGAGCCAATCTATATTCTCTTTTTCTCAAATCGCGGATTTTGCGGCTCATTTAACCAAGACATTTTGAACCATGCGATGCAAAAAGGCGCGAAACAGATTCTGTGTCTAGGAAAAAAAGCCAAGGAAAATACGCGAAAACTACCTGAAAAATCGACTCAATATTTTGCGCCCGAAAAAGATACCTATCTTCCACAAGACGCCAGCCAGCTTGAAGAAATTGTTCGTAAACTGCGCGGCGATCAAGAAATTTATTTTGTCTATTTCAAATTTAAATCCATCGTTTCACAACATGTTGTCGTGGAGCGTTTCTATCCCCCGTCCGAAGACGAAGTGTTTGGGAAAGAAGGCCCGAAATTAGGCGTTCCTCATTTTCTGGAGCCCGATCAAGCAACCGTAGAAAAGAACGTTATCGACTACTACTATTTCCTAAAATTAATGCAAGCGCTTCGCGATTCGTCCAGCTCGGAGTTTAGCCAGCGTTTTATGTTGATGAAAAGCGCTGTAGACAACGTTAAGGAATTGTCCGAAGAATTAACTTTAGAATTAAATAAAGAACGCCAACGCGGGATCACCCAAGAACTGGCCGAAATTATCGGCACGTTTAAAGCGTTGCAGAAAGAAAAATAATAGGAGACGAAAAAGATGTCAGAAAATTATGGAAGAGTAGTTCAGGTTATTGGTCCGGTTATCGACGTGGAGTTTCCTCCTCAATCTATCCCCGCGGCGCGTACTCGTCTTGAAATCCGTCAGGAAGTCAGCGGTGGGAAACAGATCTTTGTTGTCGCCGAAGTCGCAATGCAGTTGGAAGGCGGAATCGTCCGCGCCATCGCCGTTAATCCGGCCGAAGGTCTACGCCGCGGCACTAAAGTATTAGACACGAAAGAACCTCTTAAGATTCCGGTAGGCGAAGGAACAAAGGGACGCCTCTTCAATATTTTAGGCGAAACCATGGACAAAAAAGGCGAGCTGAAAGACGTCACGTACGAAGCTGTTCGTCGAGATCCCCCACCCTATGAAGTGATTCAGATCGACAACCAAATTTTTGAAACCGGCATTAAAGTAATCGATTTGATCGCTCCGTATATCAAGGGCGGAAAAACCGGCCTATTCGGCGGCGCCGGTGTAGGCAAAACGGTTATTATTATGGAATTGATCCACAATATGGCCAAGCAACACGGCGGTACGTCCGTATTCGCCGGGGTTGGCGAACGTACGCGTGAAGGTAACGATTTGTGGTTGGAAATGAACGAATCCGGCGTTATGCAAAACACCGTATTGTTGTTCGGGCAGATGGGTGAACTTCCAGGCGCGCGTCAAATTGCGGGCCTTGCGGCGTTGACACAAGCCGAATATTTCCGTGACCAAAAAGGCCAAGACGTATTGTTCTTCTTAGACAACATTTTCCGGTTCGTTCAAGCCGGTTCCGAAGTATCGACCCTATTGGGACGTATGCCCTCGGCCGTAGGATATCAGCCCACTCTAGCCGCTGAAATCGGACGGTTCCAAGAACGTATCGTCTCTACCAAAAAAGGCTTTATCACCTCGATTCAAGCCGTTTATGTTCCCGCGGACGATATTACCGATCCGGGTACCGTCGCTATTTTCAGCCATTTAGATTGCTCGACCGTTCTTTCGCGTAAAATTGTGGAACAAGGGATTTATCCGGCAGTCGATCCGTTGGCGTCGACATCGCGAATTATGGACGCCTCTTACATCGGCGAACGGCATTACAACATCGCGCAAAGAGTATTGCAAATTTTGCAACGTTATAAAGAACTGCAAGATATTATCGCAATCTTGGGAACATCAGAACTTTCAGAAGAAGATAAGTTAATCGTAAACCGCGCACGTAAAATTCAAATGTTCTTGTCACAGCCATTCTTCGTAGCGGAATTCTTCACCGGTATGCCAGGCAAATACGTATCGCTGGAAGACACCCTGACAGGATTCGAAGACCTCTGCAACGGCAAATACGACGATCTACCGGAACAGGTGTTTTATATGATCGGTAAAATCGAAGAAGCTGCGGAAAAGTATGAAAAAGCTAAAGTATAATATTTCACTCACGGACGGACGGGTCGTCGAGGGCGGCGCAGAGAAGGTCTTTGTTTTGGACAAACTCAATGTGCTGACCATCCTTGATGACCACGCGCCGCTAATTGCATCCTTGTCCGACGGCAAAGTGGTAGTGGAAGGCAGCGAATACACGTATCAGGAAGGGTTTTTAACCTGTAGGGATAACGTGTGTTCGGTGACGATATTGAGGTAGTTTTTGATCACCACGGCTCCTTAAACTCACCCGCCCTTCATTGGCCTTCGGCCAAGCCGGCCACCCTTTCTTGAAAAGAGAGGGGAGAACCTGACTAAAATTAAAAAATCAAGGCTCGACAAATTGTCTCACGACTCTCTTTCTATCCCCTCTCTTTTCAAGAAAGGGTGGCCGAAGGTCGGGTGAGTTTAAGAAGGGTAATCCAGTCTAATTCGACAAAACCGGCACCAACCAAAACGAAGAAAACCCGACCAATACCGTTAGGCCGGTCAACAGCAGCAACACCGCGCGAGCAGGCTTAGAAAGCTCTAAATGTTTCACATTTGTTTTGGCAAACGAAGCCTGAATCCATTTAAAATAATAATAAACAGCCAATAAAGTATTAATGAGCGCAATCGCCGTCAGGGCGAAATACCCCTGCCTCAATGCGCCAAACAAGACAAAATATTTGGCAAAAAACCCAGCCAGAGGCGGAATTCCGGCTAGCGACATCAAACTAATCACAAAGACAACGCCCAACAGTCGATTGGCCTGAAACAGGCCTTCGACGCGCTCGGATAGCTTAACAACGGCAAAAGCAGCCAGCGATGCTAAAGAATACGCGGCGCTGTAGAAGAGAAGCAACGGCCAAACGGATTTCGCAGACACCATCAAGACCATCAACAAAAATCCAGCGTGAGCTATGCTGGAATAGGCCAGCATACGTTTAACGGCCGTTTGGCGCAGAGCCATCAGGTTGCCCAGCGTCATCGTCAGCACCACCATTCCCCACATCAGAGGGCCATGCGGCAACGCGATTCCGCTGACAAAGAAACGGGCAAACGAGCCAACGGCAAACACCTTTACCACCGTGGCCATATACGACGTAAAAATCGTCGGAGCGCCCTCGTAAACATCCGGAACCCAGAAATGAAACGGAACAGCGCCGATCTTAAACAAAAATCCCACCGTTACTAGCAAAAATCCCCCATAAAAAAGCGCGGGAAGCGTGGGGTGTGTCATTCCTGATAAATACAGTTGTCCGCTGCCTGCGTACAAAAGAGCCATGCCTAGAAGCAAAATACCAGACGCAAACGATCCCATCACAAAATATTTTAGGGCGGATTCATTCGACGACGCATTGTGCCTGGCGGAGCCTGCCAATACATACAGGGGAAGCGACAAAATTTCGATGCCCAGAAAAAGAATGACCAGGTGATCGTAGGAGACCATCAGCAAACCACCGACAACTGAAAACGCCATCAAAGCAGCATATTCGTTGCGATGTTCGGATTTACGAAGCAAAAGAAAAATCAATAGCGTCAAAAACAACGCCAAACTGCCAAAGCCTAGCGCCGGATGATCAAACCGCAGCATCGGCAATTCAAGCATCGCGCGCCATTCAAAAACAGTAAGGCCCAATGCAGCGACCAGACCAACCCAACTCAGCCTAAAAAGAAGGCGATTATTCCGGCTAAGCATTAGCAAAATACCGACGCCGATTAATAATAAAAGCGCGCTCATAACAAGCCTCCCGGAAAAATGCCGATAAAGAAAATCAAGGCGACAATGACAATCAACAAAGAAGCATCAGTCCATGATAAATCCTTAAAACTTTGAGTAGTTTCGCCCAGCATCACGCGTTGATAAAAACGCAGCATGTACCATGCCCCAATAATAATCGTGA
Source organism: uncultured Candidatus Marinamargulisbacteria bacterium (assembly GCA_964349635.1). GTDB lineage: Bacteria > Margulisbacteria > Marinamargulisbacteria > SXXA01 > CAYGHZ01 > CAYGHZ01. Next base: position 16,653 of record CAYGHZ010000006.1, on the reverse strand, counting down.
GACCCGCGACCGCCGCCAAGAACAACCGGCGCTCCGCCAAGCCTTGTAAAATCAAAAATTCGCCGACAAACCCGCTAGTCAGCGGCAACGCCACACTTCCCAACACAATAGCCAAGAAAAATGCCCCCAACCACGGCGCCTGAGTTCGAATACCACCCAACTTGTCGATATCATACGTTTTGCGTTGACGAAAAATAAGCTCCATCACAAAAAATAGCCCGATAATCGTCAGCGTGTGAGAAACAATCTGCACTACCCCACCCTGAATGCCCACATATTGAAGCGATAAGAAACCGGCCGCCACCATCGCCACATGCGCCATCGAGGAATAGGCCAACAAACGCTTGCCATTGGTCTGGCTTAGGGCTGTGATCGAACCATACAACGCCGAAAAAATAGCGATGCCCAACGCCGCCTTTCCATACCAAAGCCCGCCCAGGGGCAATAAAAATCGAAATACGCCATAGGCCCCCATTTTGGATTGCAATCCCGCCAGCACCATCGTCACCGGCATCGGCGCTTTTTCATACGTTTCGGCCTGCCACGTATGAAAGGGAAACAACGGCATTTTGACGGCAAAGGCTACAAACAACGCTATATAAACCCATGGCGCTAAAACAAGCGAGTTCATCGCCGTAATGTCCATCGTATGATGTACAACAATTAAATAAATAAGCGCCGCCAACATCGATAAACTGCCGGCCAACATCGTCATAAAAAATTTAAGATTAAAACTGAGAAAATAAACCGGAATAACGCTCAGTTCCCAAAACACATAAAACAAAAGCGCGTTGCGCACCGAAAACAGGCCCATTAGCGCCAGCTGCATAATAAAAAACAAAACATAAAATAATTTCGATTGTCGTCCCGCCATGAGCGGCACCGCCACCGTAACAAGCGCGGTCAACGACACCATAATTAAACTTAATTTGTCCATAACATCCCCACTATCACAACGACCGCCGCCGCCAAGGTCATCACTGTCATATAGAGATTAATGCTGCCGGATTGAACGAAGCGAAGCACTCCGCCAACCGCCTGAGCCGCAGGGGCCGCACTTACCAAGATCCGATCCAATTGCCGATCTACAGCATAGAATGCATTCGCCAGCGCTTGAGAAGGCCTGACAAACAGGAAATCATAAACCGCATCAACCCCATCTTCTCGTGTTTTTACATCGATAGTCTTTCTATAATATAGATAGGTTCCCGTCATCGCCGCCAGCGTCACAGCTAGGGTCATGACGCCTAATTTCAAATCCACCGGATGCTCTTTTAATACGCCGCCACCCGCCGCCAACACCGCCAACACCAACATCGGAAGTTGCATCACCCACGGCGATTCATGCGGATGCGCCAACGACCGCGATTGACCGAAGAAACACAAAAACAACAGCCGAAACATATAGACCGCCGTCATAATATAAACAACCCACAATAACCAGAAAAATACCGGTGAATGTTGCATCGCAACCGTCAAAATTTCTTCTTTGGAAAAGAACCCGGACAACGGCGGCAATCCGGCGATCGCCAAGGTTCCAATTGCAAACACCGCGAATGTCCAAGGAATCGCTTTCCTCAGACCACCCATTTTGCTCAGATCTTGTTCGCCGCTTAACGCATGAATCACGCTGCCTGCCGCCAAAAATAATAGCGCCTTAAAAAATGCATGCGTCGTTAGATGAAATAATGCGGTGGAATAGGCGCCCATTCCCAGAGCCAGCACCATATAGCCCAACTGACTCACCGTTGAATAGGCCAATACTTTTTTGATGTCCGACTGACGCAACGCAATAAATGCCGCCCAAAGCGCCGTGGCAATTCCAACAACACTTACAATCAACAGGGTTATCGGAGCGAGTGAAAACAGGGTCTGAGATCGAATCACCAAATAAACACCCGCTGTTACCATCGTCGCCGCGTGGATCAGGGCCGAAACGGGTGTTGGGCCTGCCATCGCATCCGGCAACCAGGTATAAAGCGGAATTTGGGCGCTTTTTCCAATCGCCCCAACGAAAAGCAGCAACGTAATAATCGTAATAAACGGACTGGCATGCGCCGGACTCAGTACCGCCGAAAACGAGCTGGCGCCAAAATAAATAATCATCACAAAAATCGCCAACAAAAAGCCCAAATCGCCGATGCGGTTCATAATAAACGCTTTTTTTGCCGCGTTGTTATACTCCTGATTTTTGAACCAAAATCCGATTAATAAATAGGAGCATAGCCCCACGCCTTCCCAACCGATAAACATGGTTAGATAGTCGCTGCACATTACCAAAAGCGTCATAAAAAAAATGACGAGATTCATGTAGGAAAAAAATCGCGAAAAATGATCGTCTTCCCACATATAGCCCACCGAATAGACATGAATTAAAAAACCGATTCCGGTGATGATTAGCAGCATGTGGGTGGAAAGTGGATCGAGTAAAAATGAAAACGGGACGATCCACTGAAACACCGAAATCATCACGTCCGCGCCGGAACTTTTCACCACCCAAAACGCAAATGCAGACAACGCAAAAGAAACCAAGATCGTTCCGCAAGCCACCACACTCACCAGCCATTTAGGGAAAAACTTCCCGACTGCAAAAAGCAATAAAAATCCAATCAGCGGAAACAGCGGCAGCATTACCATTTCAGCGACCTCGCGTCCGAAGCGTCGATCGAGCCAAGGTTACGATAAAGGGTGACGAATATCGCCAGCCCCACTGCCGCTTCCGCCGCCGCGATCACCATTACGAAAAAGACAAAAACTTGGGCTTCAATTTGGCCGTAATACGATCCAAATGCCACAAACAGCAAATTCACCGCGTTCAACATTAATTCGATACCCATCAGAATAACCAGCGCATTGCGGCGCATTAATACCCCGGCAACGCCGATACCAAATAAGATCAGACTCAACCACAAATAACCGGTAGTCATGCTTTTTTATCTTTCTTGCCCAAAACTACCGCGCCCACCGTCGCCGCTAAAAAAACAACCGAGGACACCTCAAACGGAATCATATATTCAGACAGCAAAATTTTTCCGATATCTGCCAACTGTCCTACCATCGGACTTGCGCCGGCTGGAACGTCCCGAACAACCAACACCCCCATTACCCCAATTAAAACCGCACCGGAACCCAACGCCGCCAGCATCGTAAACCGCGACCCTTTCGACTCGGTTTCGACATTCAAATTCATAAGCCGGATAACAAATAAAAACAGAACCATAATCGCGCCCGCATAAACAATAATATTCACAATCGCCAAAAACGGCGCGTTCAAAATCAAATAGTGACCGGAAATCGAAAAAAAACAGCCGATCAATGCCAGTAGACTGTAAATCGGATTGCGAAAAAAAATAACGGACAGCGCCGTCGCCACGGTAAAAAACGCCAGGAAATAAAAAGCGAAATTACTTACCATAGGTCTGACGAACGGAGATATCGATGCGTTGATCGACAGGCTCGACCAACTTGTCTTTGCCATATACAAACTCTTCCCGCTTATAGCTCGCCGGAACGGTTCGAGCCGTCAAAAATACCGCTTCTTTTGGACACGCCTCTTCGCAAAAACCGCAAAAAATGCAGCGCAGCATATCGATTTCATATTTCGTCGCATATTTTTCTTCACGATACAGGTTTTCTTCACCCGGTTTCCGTTCCCCGGCTTCCATCGTAATGGCTTCCGCAGGACAGGCCACGGCGCACAGACCGCAGGCTGTACACCGCTCCGCCCCAACGTCGTCGCGCTTGAGCACGTGAAGACCGCGCCAAATCGGACTAAACGGACGCTTTTTTTCCGGATATTGAATCGTTACTTTTTTGCGAAACAAATGGCGAATGGTGATGCGAAGACCGTTTAAAATCGCCGGCAAATAAATTCGTTCCATAAAGGACATTTCTTTTTTGACGACAACTTTTGATCGATTCGTTAACATCGGAATTTTTATTTTATCAGTATGACCAGGCCGGTCACAACCATATTAAAAATGCCCAGAGGAATCAAAATTTTCCAACCCAAACGCATCAATTGATCAAAACGAAACCGCGGAATGGTCCAACGGACCCAAATGAAAAAGAAAATAAAGGCAATAATTTTGGCAAAAAACACCGCGACACCCAACAAAACCAACACATTATGCGGCAGCGGCAATCGATCTAAAAACGGGAAATTGTAACCTCCAAAAAATAGAGCCGCCATTACTGCAGATGAAACAAACACGTTGATATATTCTGCAAACAGGTAAAAACCCAATTTCATACTGCTATATTCCGTGTGATACCCGCCCACTAGTTCCGTTTCGCATTCCGGCAAATCAAAGGGCGTGCGATTGGTCTCGGCAAACGCGCACACCATAAACACCAAAAAACCAAGAGGCTGATAAAAAATATTCCAGTGCCAGCCATGCTGGGCCGCCACTATTTCTTTTAGGCTCAACGTGCCGGTGGTCATAATCAACGCAATCAACGCCAACCCCATCGCCAATTCGTAACTGATCATCTGCGCCGACGCCCGAAGCGTGCTCAATACCGAAAATTTATTATTCGACGCCCACCCCCCGATCATGATGCCGTACACACCGGTCGATACCACTGCAAAAATATAGAGCACCCCGATATTGAGATCCGTTATCTGCAGTGCGAATTCGCGCCCGAAAACAATCAGAGATTTTCCCCAGGGAATAATTGCGCCCGCCATCAGCGCCGCCGTCATGGCAATCGAAGGCCCTAAAATAAATAAAAATTTATTGGCTTGCGCGGGAATAATTTCCTCTTTGAAAAAGAGTTTGATCCCGTCTGCGAGCGGCTGCAACAAGCCAAAAACCCCCGCTCGATTCGGCCCGATGCGATCCTGCAAAAATGCCGCGACTTTGCGTTCCGCCAAGGTCGTATACATGGCAACAAACAGCGTCACGCCCAGAACGGCGGCGATCAACACCATTTTCTGAATAATAAAAACTAAGTCCATGGCTTGTTCTGCGAAATCACCGAATGGCGTTCAATATGCGTTGGGCCTTCAACGGTCCAATGTTGCAATTCTTTCTGATCAAATCGACAGGTGTTGCAAATAAATTCTTTTACTTCGCCATACTGATCTTTACGAGCCGTCACGCGAAGCACGTCGTTGCCCTTCATCCAAAGCACCACTTTTCCACAGCACTTTGAACAGTCACGATGCGCATCCATCGGCCGGGCAAACCACACTCGCGACTTAAATCGGAACGTTTTATCCGTTAGCGCCCCAACCGGACACGCGTCGATCATATTGCCTGAAAAATCGTTATCAATATTGTTTTGAACATAGGTGCTGATTTCAGAAACATCGCCGCGACCCAAAATCCCGTGAACACGTTTATCGGTTAATTGATCGCCCACATACACACAGCGATAACACAAAATGCAGCGATTCATATGCAGCTTGATAGTCGATCCAATATCCTGAACCGGAAACGTCCGGCGTTCTTCTTCGTAACGCGTCGCCTCGGTCCCATGCTCAAACGCCAAATCCTGCAAATCGCATTCCCCGGCCTGATCGCACACGGGACAATCCAGCGGGTGATTAATCAGAAGCATTTCAACCACACCCTTGCGCGCTTCCAATACTTCAGGAGACGTGCGGTTATACACCACCATCCCATCCGCCACCGGCGTGCGGCACGACGCCACAAGTTTCGGCATCTTCTCTACCTTTACCAAACACGTCCGGCATTTTCCGCCGCTATCTTTCAATTTCGAGTAATAACACATCGCCGGAGGCGCCACATGCGGCCCAATCTGACGCGCCGCATTCAGGATCGTCGTCCCCGCCGGAACGTCGACTTCGATTCCATCAATCGTTAATTTCGGCATAATTTCCCTTTCACATGATCCTCAAACTCGTCTCTAAAATGCCGTATCGCGCTCGCCACCGGCCACGCCGCCGCATCCCCCAACGGACAAATCGTATTCCCTTCAATTTTTTTGGCCACATCAACCAATAAATTAATATCGCGATCATGACCATGACCATTCTCAATGCGATGCAACACTTTTTCCATCCAGCCCGTTCCTTCACGGCAAGGACTGCACTGTCCGCACGATTCGTGATGATAAAATCGCGCAAAATTCCACGTATTTCTGACAACACAGGCTGTCTCATCCATCACGATAAACCCGCCGGATCCCAACATCGAGCCACTTTCAAATCCGCCATCGGCCAACGATTCGTACGACATTAGGCGCGCCTCGCCTTGCGCAGTTTTCAATATAAGACGCTCCGGCAAAATCGGAACAGACGACCCACCCGGAATCACCGCTTTCAACTTCCGGCCATTTCTGATCCCACCGCAATACTCGTCGGAATAAATAAACTCTTCTACCGGCAAGCCCAACTCGATTTCATAAACCCCCGGATTATTGATATGTCCGCAGGCCGAAATCAATTTCGTCCCCGTGCTTTTTCCGATCCCAATTTTAGCGTATTCTTCGCCGCCAAAATTCACGATCCAAGGCACCTTCGCCAATGTCTCAACGTTATTAACTACGGTCGGACACCCATAAAGCCCGGAAACAGCCGGAAACGGCGGCTTAATCCGAGGCAACCCGCGCTTACCTTCCAGGGACTCCAAAAGCGCCGTCTCTTCACCACAAATATAGGCGCCGGCGCCCGGATGCACAACCAAATCCAACGAATAATCCGTGCCCAAAATATTTTTCCCCAAAAACCCTTTGGCATACGCTTCGGCAATCGCCTTTTCTAAAATCGAAATAATTTTCTGAAACTCGCCTCGCACATAAATATAAGAGGTATTCGCGCCCAAGGCATAACTCGAGACAATCATGCCTTCGATTAACAATTCCGGAAATTTCTCCATTAGATACCTGTCTTTAAATGTTCCCGGCTCGCCTTCGTCCGCATTGCAAACTAAATAACGCGGGTTTGTGCTTTTGCGATCTAAAAAGCTCCATTTTAATCCGGTCGGAAACCCCGCCCCGCCCCGTCCGCGAAGTCCTGATTTTTTAACCTGCTCCATCACGTCATCCGGCGACATAGTTTTTAATGCCTTTGTCACACTCGCATAATGGTTCTGATGATCTAGGATAATTTTTCTAGGCATTGATCTATTTTTTCTTCATCCAAATTCTCATAAAGCTCGTCGCCAACCTGCATCACCGGCCCCTTATCACAAGCCGCCAAACACTCGACCCCTCGCACCGTAAACCGGCTGGGATCCAAATTCTTTTTCTTCAAATGATCCAAACATCTCTCCGATCCCATCAACGCACACGGTCCCGTATGGCACACATCCAACACATATTTTCCGGTCGGTTTGAGGTGGTACATGCTATAAAACGTCGCCACTTCGTAAACTTCAATGGGCTCCAAATCAAGCTGCCTGGCAACCTCATCCATTTTCTCCACACTTAACCAACCGCCGTTTTCTTTTTGCGCATGATGCAGCAAGGGTATCAGGGCCGATTTTTTTTGGTCATTCGGATAGCGGGCCAATAATTCCTTAAGCATCCAACTCTCCGGCAATCACATTCAAACTGCTCAGCACCAAAATCGCATCGGATAAAAGCGCACCCTTCACCATTTCGGGAAACGCCTGATAATAAATAAAACACGGCCGGCGAAAATGAAGCCGAAACGGCGTCCGCCCGCCATCGCTGACCAAGTAATAGCCCAACTCCCCGTTACCGCCTTCAACGGCACTGTAGACTTCCCCAACCGGAACCGGAATCTCACCCATCACAATCTTAAAGTGATAAATCAGGGCTTCCATCGACCGATAGACTTCTTCTTTCGGAGGCAAATAGAATTCCGGCACGTCCGCGTGATACGGACCTTCCGGCATCCCATCCAACGCTTCCCTAATTAATTTAAGACTCTGCCACATCTCGCCATTTCGAACCATAAACCGGTCATACGTATCCCCGTTTGTGCCGATCGGAATATCAAACTCAAAATCATCATAAGACGAATACGGATTCATCACGCGCACGTCATAATCCACGCCCGCAGCCCGTAAACACGGGCCCGTGAAACCGTAATTCAGCGCCCGTTCCCCGGTGATCGGCCCTACGCCTATGGTGCGATCCATAAAAATACGATTGCGGTTAAACAAGTCCTCAAACTCGCGAAGTGCTACCGGAAATTCTTCTAAAAATACGCGAATTAAGTGATGGGCCTTTGGTGTAAAATCGCGCTCAAACCCGCCGATGCGCCCGATATTAGACGTTAACCGAGCACCGGACACTTCCTCATAAATCTCATAAATTTTCTCACGCAACTGAAACAAATACAGAAACCCCGAAAACGCGCCGGTATCAACACCCAAAATACTGTTACAAATCAAATGATCCGAAATGCGCGCCAACTCCATTATGATAATGCGCATATAATCGACTTTTTTCGGTGTCTTAATACTGAGTAACTTCTCAACAGTAAGATGCCACCCGATATTATTAATCGGCGCGGAACAATAGTTCATTCGATCAGTAATCGGCGTAATTTGATAATACGGTCGATGCTCCGACAACTTTTCAAACGCCCGATGAATGTACCCAATCGTCGGTACGGCTTCCAAAATCCGCTCGCCGGATATCTTAATAATATTTTGAAACACCCCGTGAGTCGCCGGGTGAGTGGGCCCTAAATTAATCGTTAAAACCGGATTTTCCATTATCGTCCAAACATCGTATCGTCTTTATCAATGCGAGTATCTTCTTCTAAAGGGTATTCTTTTCGCATTGGAAAATACGTCATGTCCTCCATGTTTAAAATCCGTATTAAATTGGGATGTCCGGTGAAATTAATTCCAAAAAAATCGTAGGTCTCGCGTTCCATCCAATTGGCCGATTGAAACAATACGGTCAACGACGGGAACACGGGATCATCTTTCGGCGCAAAACTTTTGATGCGTACACGCTTATTCTGCTGCAAATTATGCAGATGATAAACAACACCCAACCGTTCCGCCGGTTCCGTCACATGAATCCCGCAAAGGTCTGTCAAAAACGTATAGCCTTCGGCCGAATACAGATTTCGAATCTTCGAAATAAGCTCGTTTCGCTCAACTTCAATAATCGGAATATTATCTAAAGTCATAATACGCTAACAGTTCTTTATATTCGGCGGAATTACGTCGCCGAAGCGGCTCGTTTCCAACCAAATCCTGAATTCTCAAAAGCCCATCAATGACCTGCTCCGGACGCGGCGGACAACCGGGAATATACACATCCACCGGAATCACTTTATCGATCCCCTGCATCACGCTGTACGTATCAAAAATCCCGCCGGTTGCTGCACATGCGCCCATCGCCAACACCCACCTAGGCTCAGCCATTTGCTCATACACTTGCCGCAACACCGGCCCCAATTTCTTGGCCACCGTCCCCATCACCATCAGCAGATCGGCTTGCCGAGGCGAAAAACTAGGCCGCTCGGATCCAAACCGCGCAAAATCATAATGCGACGCCATCGTCGCCATAAATTCGATCCCGCAACACGACGTCGCAAACGGCAACGGCCATATGGAATTTTTTCTGGCCAACGCAACGGCTTTTTCAAAGCTGGTTAAATAATACCCTTGCCCCGTATGTCCTTCCGGCGCTTTTTCAACTGAAAAATTTTGCTTACTCATCTTTAAAATCCAAAATTTTATTCCTCGCGACATAAACCAAACAGACCACTAACACGCCGGTAAACGCCAACACCTCGACAAACCCGGGCCAGCCCAACGACCTAAAATTAACGGCCCACGGATAAAGAAAAATCAATTCCACATCAAACAACACAAATAAAATCGCTACCAAAAAATAACTCACGGAAAACGGAACGCGCGCATTGCCTTGCGATTCGATACCGCATTCAAAGGCTTCTAACTTATGAGCGGTCACTTTTTTGGGTCCCAATAGATGGGTAGCCAACATCGTCGTTCCAACAAAGCCAAGTACCGCAATAAATAAAAATAAAATCGGAGCGTATTCAATCAACATGGATTTTTTTCAAATAGTAAGGCTTCCGCCACCATTTCGCAACTTTGAGATTTTCAATTTTAATCTATACTGAAATCGCTAAGGGAGGATTTTTTTATATGAAAAATGTGTTTTTAGTTTTGATGGGGGTTTTTCTGTTTTTATCGTTGGGTTGCAGCCGCTCCGCCATGGATCAGTTAGTTACGTCCGAAACAAACGCCAGCGGGAGCGCGTCGGGAATCGTTTTAGACATTACAAGTCGCGCCGCAGCCAACACACCGGTAACCTTATATAGAAACGCTTCATTTTATACAACCACAACAACAACCGAGGGCGGCATTTATTCTTTCGGAAATCTTAGTGTGGGAACATACAATATCGTGGCGCGTAATTCGATCGGCCACAGCGCAAAGAGTTCCGACTTTTCAATTCAGGCCAGCAGCCAATCCATTAACATCGCCGATCTTCAACTAAAATATCCTGGCAATCTGAAAGCCAAGGTTTTGTTGGACGGCCGCAGTTTTCATGACGGCGTTGAAGTCGCCCTTTATCGTCCAGGCAGCCCGGTTCAAAAATGGTACACCGACATCGATGGTAGTGTTCTCGTTTCTAATCTGTTGGTAGGAACCTACAACATCAGCATCAATCGCAACGGTTTCCGACAATACGTCACCACCAACATCGGCATCAAAAGCGATCAAGCAAAAAATCTGGGCACCATTACGTTACTCACCGAAAAATCAAGCAGCATCAGCGGAACCGGCGTCCCCTCGGCGAGCCTGGGCGCCGAAAACGATTATTATATTGACACCACCAACGGAAAATCCTACCAAAAAATCGCGGGCGTCTGGCAACCGATCGGCCTCCCAAGCAATGGCAGGGTTGGCAGCTTAGCGGGCAAAGTAACCGACTTCTCCAACGGAGTCGCCTTATCAAATGTCCAGCTGCAACTCCTAGGCACCGGCATGCTAACCACCAGTACGGCAAACGGAACGTATTCAATGTCCGGCATCCCCATCGGCTCATACCAATTGGTAGTAATTCGAACCGGTTATGTTACCGAATCTCCGGTGTCCGTGACGATCAATGACGGCCAAATCACGATTCAAAACCCAGCCTTAAAAATACAAAAGGGATCCATATCAGGACATGTTTATCCAAATGGAGACGCTGAAAATAATGTAGCCGGTGTTTGGGTTAGGATTCCGGGCACGTCTTATGAAACCTACACAAACTCCCAGGGAAATTTCGCGTTTAGCAGTCTGCCGGTTGGCGCCTATACGTTGGAATTTTCCCGAACAGGCTACACGACCAAAACGGTCACGAACGTTGTGGTCACATTTAATCAGGAAACAATCCAAACAGTCGGACTATAAAGAGGGTCGCGGGCTTTCTAGGGTTGGAGAAGTGACACGTGGCGTTTTGGAAATGGTAAAAAACGAAGAAACTAAAAAATTGAAAAACTCAAATGAAAGAAGGCCCGCATCCCCCCCGAAGAGTTTTCGATCAAAGGGCGACAAAAATTCTACCGAAATTTTCTGATGCATACTGAAAACAAAAATTATTTAGAACTCTTAGAACGCGTAGACCGAGGCATCGATTCGCTGATCGCTGAACTAGAGTCCTTTGCCTATGACCCCATCAAACGGCATCTCACGATCGATATCCGTTTTGACACCTTGCCGCTAGTCAAAAAACTCAAAAACGCGCAGTCCTTTGCAAAAGAATCGCTGGCTATCTATCGTCAGAAATAAGCAGCCATTCCCACAACGGAAGAACAGTTATCGAAACCCCTCGCGTCACTAACTTGTCCTTTTCCGAATACGTAATAATCAGTCCCTCAGACAAACCAAACTTTTCGCAAGCCGACAAAAGACCGCGCAGTTCTCGCTTTTTTACATCGGCATCTTCCAAGCTGACCGTCACTTGAACCGCCGCCCGGATCTGATCCCATTCGCCCAGCAAAAAATCGCATTCATACCCATTGGCATCAAAATGAACGTTGCCCCGGGCTCGCCGGTACAGTTCCAGAAAAACCGCCTGTTCCATCAATTTTCCTTTTTCATCAGGCATCACAAGGCCCAGCGCAACCAAAAGCCCCTGATCAATCGCAAACAGCTTTTTATCGCCCAACTCTTGCGTCGCTATTTTTCTCGTAAACTTGGGAACGGTAAAAAAGAGATAGGCATCTTTGCAAAGATTTGCAATTTCATACAATGTATTTTTCCCAATTTTATACCCGGCCGTTTTCAGATCGTTAAACATCTTGTTCACCGAATAGACTTTGGTGGCGCTGGCAAAACTCTTTTTTAAAAAAAATCGCAGCAAACCGCTATCGCCAATACCCGCCCTGTCGCCAACGTCCCGATACATCATCACTTCAAAATATTCTTGAAGCGTTTTGATTTTGAGCGAATTTTCAAAACCTACAATTTCCGGAAACCCCCCGTAAACCAAATAATTTTCCAAATGAAGTTGAACCAAGGCCGCGTCTTTTCCTGTTTTTGGGACGGAACTGACTTTCAGAAACGACAAATACTCTCGAAACGATAACGGCAATATTTCGTACGTCAGAGTCCGGCCACGCAAACTGGTCGCGATATCTTTGCTTAAGACTTTCGAATTAGATCCCGTAATAATGAGGTTCTTGCAAACAGTGTCATACATCCTTCGGACAAACCGATCCCAGTTCGGAACATTTTGAATTTCATCAAAAACAAATACGCACGACGACAGATCGTGATCAGGATACTCGCGCTGATAGACCTGCACTATAAGATCAAGCTCTTGAGTCGTTCGATCCAGCCGCTCATCCTCAAAATTGATATACAAAATCTGCTCTGCCGAACGCCCGGACTCTAGCAACTTGCGTATCAAACCAAAACAATAGGCCGTCTTACCCGCCCGCCTCGGCCCAATAATGGTAAGGATTTTTCCGGTATTCAAGGGGGTTTCAAGCCGACGCTGCTGAACCTCAAGGAGCGGACTGTTTTGAAATTCAAGAATGAGAGATTTTATTAAATCTTCTTTCATTAAGAGAAGATTATATGAACATGTTTCTTTATTGTAAAGAAATAATTACGTGGTACCGAGGACAGGACTTGAACATGCACGAGCTTGCGCCCGCTAGCTCCTGAAGCTAGTGCGTCTACCAATTCCGCCACCTCGGCTTATAGGCGACCTTTAAAGTGTTCGTAATCGAACTGCTTAATGACTTTCAGTTCTTTCTCTTTGGTTAGGGTCGCAATCGCCGGCACCGGAATCCCGTTAAAATTCGTGTTCTTCACCATCGTATATTGCGCCATATCCAAAAACACCATCTTCTGGCCCACCTGCAACGGCTCTTCAAACGAATAATCGCCGATCACGTCACCGGATAAACACGTCATCCCACCCAATCGATAGGTATACGGCTTTTGACCCGCCTCAAACGAATCGAGCAAGATCGGCCGATACGGCATTTCCAACACATCCGGCATATGCGCCGTGGCAGAGGTATCCAATATCGCAATATCCATTTCATTATGAAGAATATCCACGACCGTCGCCACCAGGGCGCCCGCTTGAATCGCTACCGCCTCACCCGGCTCCATGATCACCTGCACGCCATATTTCTTCTGAAATGCGTCAATGAGCCGGCACAACTGATCCACGTCATAATTGGGCTTTGTAATATGATGTCCGCCACCAAAATTAACCCATTTCACATCATGAAAATACTTTCCAAACTTTTCTTCCATCACACGTAGCGTTCGTTCCAAATTGGGAACTTGGCTACCGCTCAACGTATGAAAATGATACCCTTCGACGCCTTCCACCAATTCCGGCTTAAAGTTCGCCGCCGTAATTCCAAAGCGTGAATATTTGGCGCAGGGATCATATAGCTTAAATTCCACTTCCGAATATTCCGGATTTAACCGAATCCCGCATTCCAAATGTTTTTTCGATTTTTTGACGCGGTCTCGATACTTATTCCACTGACTAAACGAATTAAAAATAATGTGGTCGCCATAGCGAATTAGATCCTCAATTTCAGACTCCAAATACGCCGGCGAATAAATATGAACTTCTTTACCAAACTCTTCATAACCCAACCGTGCTTCGTTTAATGAACTAGCCGTTGTCCCTGCCAAATATTTCTGCAAAATCGGAAACGTGTGGTACATCGAAAACGCTTTGAGCGCCAAAATAATTTTACAACCTGTACGTTCCTGAACCATCCACAGTTTTTTAGCGTTGGCCTCTAAAGCCTCTTCGTCGCAGACATAGCAAGGCGTGGGGATATTATACGTGTGCAGTTTCATAAGTTTTCGTACTCCATGGAAGACCAAAATTAGGCAACAACTTCATAAACGGATCCGGATCCAACTCTTCCACATTAAATACGCCCTCCCCTTTCCAAACGCCATCCAAAATTAATTTTGCGCCCACAACCGCCGGAACGCCGGTGGTATACGACACCGCCTGCGCCTGCACATCGCGATACGCATCCTGATGGTTACACACATTGTAAACAAAAACCGTCTTCGGTTTTCCGTCTTTCTTGCCTTCGATAATGCATCCGATGCTGGTTTTGCCTTGATACCCTTTGCCCAACGACGACGGATCGGGCAACAACGCCTTCAAAAATTGAAGCGGAATAATTTTTTGACCGTTAAACTCCACCGGATCGATTCGGGTCATTCCAACATTTTGTAAAACATCCAAATACTTAATATAGTTATCGGAAAACGTCATCCAAAAGCGAGCGCGTTTAAGTCCCCTAAAATGCTTCGCAATCGATTCTAATTCTTCGTGATACAGCAAATAGGCTTTTTTTGGGCCCACTTCCGGAAAATCAAAAACCTGCGATTGGGACATCGCCGGAATTTCAATCCACTGACCGTTTTCATAATATTTACCCGGCTGCGTCACTTCGCGAATATTTATTTCCGGATTAAAATTCGTCGCAAACGGATGGCCATGATCACCGGCGTTACAATCCACAATGTCGATCGATTGAATCTCATCCAACAAATGCTTCCTGGCATACGCGCAAAAAATGTTGGTAACCCCGGGATCAAACCCGCATCCCAATACCGCCAAAAGCCCTTTTTGTTTAAATCGATCCTGATAATCCCATTGCCATTTGTAGCAAAATTTCGCTTCGTCTTTGGGCTCGTAATTGGCCGTATCCATATAATGAACGCCGGTCTCCAAACAGGCATCCATAATCGCCAAATCTTGGTACGGCAGCGCCATATTAATAACCAAATCAGGCTTTACATCATTAATCAGAGAAACAACTTGTCGAGAATCGTCGGCGTCTACTTGGGAGATGGTGATTGGGGAAGTTAGGTCTTGCTGTAACTTGCGGCACTTTTCGAGGGTTCGACTGGCCACATGGATAGCGGAAAATGTTTCAGGATTCTGAGCGCATTTCTTTACAACTACACTGCCAGCGGCGCCCGCGCCGATAATAAGTACTTTGCCCAATTTCGCCTCGCTTTGAATTTGATGAAAAACACATAAAAAATGCGGGCGCCATTATGACCTAAAAAATCGAATTGTAAAAGCATTTTTTTTCGAGCAAAAAAAACAGCCTTGAACAACGATTGGAATCCTCTTATGATGGCGACGTGAAATTTGGAAAAATTTTGTTGTTTTCATTATGTTTCGGCCTGATCTCAGCGGGCGTCATCCTTGCCCAAAATCAAATTGTTCAGCCCCGCCAGGACACTTTTCCAATCAAGGTTAAGGGCCTTCTGGACGTCATGAAATACAACGATCGCGAAGAACCGCAGGAGTGCGAACTAACCCTTATTATCAAGGTGGACCCCAAAAAAGCCTCGAAAAAAATACGTTGGTCAGAGTTTGAATCCGGCGCGGTCATGGTCACCGGAACGCTCTATACCAACTCAAAGGGTGAACCGCAGATCGATATTTCGGATCTTCAAAAGTTGTCCAACTGAATGGAAACTCAACGACCCACCATTTTGGTCATTGAAGATGAACATGATTACAGCGAAAATCTTGTCCTGCTTTTTGGCCGAAGCTACAACGTTTTGAGAGCCGAAACCGGACAACAGGGACTGGATATTTTGACCGACCAACCCAACATCTCGGGTATTGTATTGGATTACACGCTCCCCGACATGGACGGTCTGGAAGCCCTTAAAAAAATTCGCGAAATTTGGAAAGACGGCCATGTCTTTTTGCACACCGCCTATACCGAACATTCAATTCCCGAACTATCCGAAGCAATGGCGACCTTCGGTCCGGTCATGTTCCTGGAAAAAGTCACCTATTCAGGAAAATTGCTCATTCAGGCCGTCGCCTCCGCAATCGGTAAATAAACCGTAAACCGCGTCCCTTCGCCCACTGTCGACGCAACGGAAATAAGCCCCTTGTTTTCGGTAATAATCCGAAACGTAATCGATAGCCCCAAACCCGTGTTACTCGGCTTTTTCCTGGACGTAAAATAAGGATCAAAAATCTTATCGATATTTTCAACAGGAATCCCCGCTCCGCTATCCTCGAACGAAACACAAGCCCCCTCTCGCATTCGTCCATCCGGGTCGCGATACGTATCCTGTTTCGCGTGAATACTAATGGCGCCTCCCTGCGGAGTATAGTCAATCGCGTTTACCATCAAATTCAAAAAGGCCTGAAAGACCTGATCCCGATCGGCGCCGATGCGATTGTCCTCGCCATCGCGCGAAC
>CAYGHZ010000005.1:0-26405 GCA_964349635.1 uncultured Candidatus Marinamargulisbacteria bacterium | reverse complement strand
GGTTTATATGAAGTTTGTTTGTCATAGCGCTAAGTTGCAGAAAAGTATCGCTATTGTTGAAAAAGCGATCTCAGCACGGACGTCATTAGCGGTTTTGGAAAATATTTATTTTGAACTCAAGGGCAAGGACTTGGTGTTGAAAGGGAATGACCTTGAGGTGGGGATTGAACATGTGATGCAGGTGGATGAATCTAGCGCCGATGGCCGCGTCTTGATTAAGGCAAAAACTATTAGCAGCATCATTCAAAAGCTTCAGGATCAAAAATTAGAGTTTGAAGTGGATGCGAACCAAAAGGTCACAATTCGGGCTGGTGGGCGTGTTGATTTTGATATTTTAGGAAGTTCCGCTTCGGATTTTCCTGTGTTTCCCGGAATCGAAACCGGTATTCGCATTAAGCTGACTGTAACGGAACTTAAAGAGCTAATTAAACATACGCTTTTTGCCGTTTCGTTTGATGAAACCAAGCAGTTCCTGAATGGGATTTTGGTGAAAAATGAAAAAGAATCGTTGTGTTTTGTATCGACCGACGGCTATCGGTTGTCGCTTAAAAATCAAGTGATTGAACAACCGGATCAGGATTTTTCGGTTATTGTCCCGTATAAGGCGATGCATGAGATATTTAAGATTGTGTCTCAAGCAGAAGGAACTGATTCGATTGAGATGAATATCTCAGCCAATCAAGTCGCGTTTTTATCGAAGAATTTATTGTTTGTGTCGCGTGTAATTCAAGGCCAATTTCCGGATTATCGCCAGGTTCTCCCGAAAGAATCTGAAAATGTTTTTAAAGTGTCTAAACGTACGTTTTTAGATGCGTCGGAACGGGCGTCGGTAATCGCGTCGGCTTCCAATAACGTTGTTCGCTTGACGTTTGACGATAATGAATTGGTGATTAGGGCTAATGCAGCCTCTATGGGCGAGTTTCGGGAGCAGTTGGCGATCAGTCGGCTGAAAGGGGCGGGCGAGGCCAAGATTGCCTTTAACGTTCGGTTGATTTTGGACTCACTTAAAAATTTAGATATGGATGATATCCGCATTGAATTTAATGGGGAATTGAGTCCGTGTGTGATTCGACCGGTATCCGGTGAAGATTATACGTATATTATTATGCCGGTTCGTACTAGCGAGTACCAAGAAGCGGTTGCTGTTGCCTAACTAGTGCTCAAGCGGGTGTGGGTGAAGGGATTTCGCAATCTTCACGAGATTGTGTTGGATTGCGAACCCTCTCAAAGTTTTTTTATTCACGGTGAAAATAACCAAGGTAAAACCAATTTTTTGGAGGCTCTTTATTTTTTGGGCCATGCAATGTCGCCTCTGGAATCTAAGGTTGAGCATTTAGTTGGTTTTGATCATGAGGCGGCGTATTTGGGGGCGGACTTTGAAAATAGGCTTTATTTTAAGTTAACCAAAAACGGCGAAAAGACGGGGTTGATTGATCAAAAACGCGTGTCGTCTCATAGCGAATTACGCGAAAAACTTCCAATTCAGTTTCTGTCCGCGGATGTGGTTCGACTGTTTCAAGATTATCCGGAAGCGAGGCGCAAAGAGTTGAATCAGTTTTGTTCTCTGTTTTTTTCCGATTATGGTCGTTATTTAAAATCGTATGAAAAAGCATTAAAACAAAAGAATTATGCGCTACAGAATTCGCCGCAGAGGGCTCAGATTTCGCTGTGGAACGATCAGTTGATCGAGTATTCAACTCCGATTATTAAATATCGCTTGGAGGCTCTTCTAGAGTGGGAAAAGGTGTTACAGCAGCTTTTTCCGTCGATTATGGAGGGTATGCAGAGTATTTCTCTACGTTATCAAACAAAAAATATGATGGAAAAATTATCGCAAAATATCGATAAAGAAATCGCCGTGGGCCGCTCGCTTTATGGGCCGCATCGTGATGATTTTTTATGTGAGATTAATGGAAAGTCCCTATACCGTTATTATTCTCGAGGCACCAATCGAACGTTTGCGATTTTGTTGAAATGGGCGCAATGGGTGTGTTTAAACGAAAAAACCGGCCGTTTTCCTATTTTGTTGTTGGATGATGCTTTTGCGGAATTGGATCGAGTAGTGAAGAAAAAATTGATCGATTTGGTAGCCGCGAACAGTCAGTTTTTTTATACGACTGTTTTAGATGAAGATGCCGCGCTTTTTGATGGATGCCGGAAAGGTCGAATGGAAGCGGGGAGATTGAGTTTTGGATAAGCTTTTTAACGTAATACGAGCCAATCGGTCATTTAAGTCAGCCATAAAAGACGCTGAGATTGTCGCTGAAATTAAAAGAAATTGGCTGGAGCTCTTCGGGAGACTAGGTGAAGATTTGCAGTTTAGTTTTTTTCGACAAGGGACGCTTTTTATTGAAAGCGACAACCCGGCTTGGGTGACTGAAATAGGCCGATTACATGACGAATTTATCCATAAAATCCACCAAAAATTAGGTAAGAAAAATATTATTCGACGGATTGTCGTCAGGAAAAAGGGAACATGATACTATCTTTTAAAAAAATCGGAGGAACGCAATGGGAAGCTTAATCAAAAAGCGCCGTAAGAAAATGCGCAAACATAAATTTAAAAAATACGGCCGAAAAATGAAAGCTAAGAAATAGTCTTATTACGATTGAAGTCGTTTTAAGTAGTCTACGCTTTCTTTTAAATCGCCGGTAAAACAAAATAGCCGGGTAAATCCGGAAATTTCAAATACATTCTTAATCATATCGTTGGCTCCCAGAATCGCGAGAGATCCGCGACCTGCGGAGGCTTTCTTTTGCGCAATCAAAAATACGCGAAGGCCGGCACTGCTGACATAAGCCAGATCGGTAATATCGAGTATGAGTCGGGTTTGGCCTTTGTCGATAGCCTCTACAATTTGTTTTTGAAAATCAGGCGATGTCAGCGTGTCCAATTTTCCCGATAGTTTCCATACCGGTAGTCCTTCAGCGGTTTCCTGTACAACGTTCATTAATGGCCTCCTTCAAAGCTACACTGCATATGTAAGATGTTACGGTCGCCGACGCGTTCGTAACGTAGTTCGTTCATTAACGCTTTCACAAAATGGATACCCAATCCGCCGATGGATCGCTCCTCTAACGCTTGGCTGGTGTCCGCCTCCGGCGCCTCGAGCGGATTAAACGCAATGGCGTCGTCTTCTATTTTTGCGGTAAGAATGTTGCTTTCGACGCCCAGGGTTAAATAAATCAAGTGAGGATTATGGTCTTTGTAGCCATAGGAAATAATATTGGCTAAAAGCTCCTCTAAAACGAGGTTGAGATTGAAGCTGGTTTTTTGAGGAATTCCGTAGGTTTCGGAAAATAGTTCGACGACGGAATGAAGCTTAGCGATTTCGGATAATTCGTTTTGGAAATGAACCCGTAGGGGATTGCTTAAGGCATGTTGCTCTGGCTTCCAGTCGATGGAAACGAAAGTCGCATCATCGGCCAAGGGCTGCTTTTTTAGCGGTTTTAGCAAATCGTCTTGTTTCATAATTGCTCCCCGTACTACGTCCTCCGATACGATTTTGGTTAACCCGTCGGTATATAAGAAAAGACGATCGTTAGGTTCCAGAGTCATGGACTGAGACTGAAAAAAGAAATTGGGCTCAACGCCTATCGCCAATCCGTTAGTCAACGGCAACGCTTCGATTTTGTTTTTAGTGACGCGCAACGGTGCGATGTGACCGGCGTTGCAATAATCGAGCTCGCCTGTATATTTGTTCAAAACACCTAAAAATAATGTTGCGAATAAATGATCCGGATTATTGTCGCATAAATGGTTATTCAAAGCGCTCAAAATTTCGGAGGGCAGGATATAGGTTTTTCCAAATGTCTTGAGTAGTGTCGTGATGACAGACATAAATAATGCTGAAGGGATGCCGCCACCGGACACGTCCCCGACGCTGAAATAAAGTCGGTCTTCGGAACCCCAGAAAAATTGATAAAAATCGCCGCCGGTTTCTTCGCCGGGTTCGATATGCGCGCTGAGCGAAATATTAGACTGCGCTATTTTTTCGATAGCGGGCAACATCTTCAATTGTATGCTTCGGGCGAACTTTGATTCTGCGGACATAGAGTGACCTCATGATAAACTTTATTCACCCTCATGCCAACGATTCAGTCTGTCGATATCAATCAGCTCCTTCAACGCAGCTATTATCAAGAGAAAACTCGGGCGGTAGGATCCCCTTTGGATCATATCCAAAACGTTTTCTCATCTCCGGTGGTTTGCAAGAGTCCGGAAAATACCAAAAATCCGATGACGTTCGAATTAACCGTCACCTCCGATTCACTAGTATTGATTGAAAAAAAAGAAGGGAAATCCCGGACATTTTCTCTTTTCTTTAGTCGTAAATTTTTAGAATTTAATCAGCGTCGCGCCAGCCTGGAAGAAATCGCAATGTTGGGTAGCCGGTTGCGAGTGTGGGGCCTTTGGATGTTGCAAGAGGCTTGTATTTCGGCGGATCTAACCCAAACGGTTTCGCAGGCGATGCTGCAGCTAGCCAAACAATTGCAAAGTTCGTCTGCCGCCCAGGAGTCGGAGAAAACAACCGGTGACGCCGAAAAAATTGCGCAACTGAAGGCCATGTTATCCGGCCTAAGGGAATCGGCGCATGAAGTAGTAGTCACCAACCAGGCGTTGGTTAATCCGGCCCTGAACACCGTGTATTCGCTTTTGGTGGAGAAGGACAAAATTTTATTTGTTGAGAAAAGTAAACTGAGTAAAAACAAAGTAACGTTTGACTTGGCCAAATCAACGATTACCCTCAACGACCAGCCAATGACTACCACGGCCATCGACTGGTTTATCGAAAAAATTAGCCGGGTGGGCCAGGATTTGAGCCAGAACCGGGCGGAGTTGTATAAAGACTAGATGCCTATTGCATGTAGCATTTAGTTAAACTATATGCTAGAACTGGTATGCGTATGGTTATTAGACAATTTTGGATTGACTGCATTGAGGCAGTATGGAAAAAGCGAAGCATTGTTTGGTTAACTGGTGTTCGAAGAGCCGGCAAGACAACGCTCTGCCGTGATTTAAGCGATATCGATTATTTTGATTGCGAATTGCCGCGGAATCGTAAGTTATTGGAAGACCCGGAAGGGTTTTTAAAAGAATACAATGGAAGGCGAATTGCGCTTGATGAAATTCATCGTCTTCGCAATCCCAGTGAACTCCTAAAAATAGCGGCTGACTATTTTCCGAAGACGTTAATAATTGCGACGGGCAGTTCGTCCCTATCCGCGTCCAAAAAGTTTTCGGATACCCTAACCGGACGGAAGCTGGAGATCCACCTCTCCCCAATTAATTCTTTGGATATGAACGATTTTAAGAAGCCGTCGCTTCCCCATCGTTTACATTTTGGCGGGCTGCCTCCTTTTTTCTTGGCGGATAGCTTTCCCGAACCCTATTTTCAGGAATGGATTGATAGTTTTTGGGCGAAAGATATCCAAGAGATTTTCGGCTTGCAGAAAAGAGAAGCCTTTCAAAAGTTTTTTGAGCTTATTTTCGTAAATAGCGGAGGTATTTTTGAGGCGACTTCCTTCGCAGCCTCGTGCGAAATCAATCGCGCCACCGTTAATCACTACCTAAATGTTTTAACGGAAACCTCCATTGCTCGCATCGTTCGCCCGTTTTCGAAACACAAGCCGTCGGAGATTACTCGCGCACCCAAAATATATGGGTTTGATACGGGATTTGTTTGCTTTTTTAAAGGCTGGGCGCAGCTTCGCCCGGACGATTTTGGAATTCTTTGGGAGCATTTTGTATTGAATGAGATGATGTCTCGACTCCAGACGATCACGGTTTCGTATTGGAGAACCAAGCAAAAGAAAGAAATCGATTTTATTGTGACTAAGCGATCGGGCGAAATCTTTGCGATCGAATGCAAATGGAAGTATCGGCAGGTGGATACTTCCGCATTTGCGGAGTTTTCTAGGTATTATCCTTCAGCCAAGCTGATTGTGGTGGCGCAGGATGTGGAAAGGCCGTTTAAGCAGAAAAAGGGGAATATAGAGCTGTCCGTCGTGAGTTTAGAAGGGCTTCTTAAACTCCTTTTTTAGCTATGCTGCAGCTGCTGCTTCGGAGGAAGAGGCTGCAGGCAAGCGTACCGGCCAATCAACGGGTTCAGCCACTATATCTGCCAATAATCGATTCATTACCGGGAAATAATCATCCAACAAAACGTTAAAGGGCTCCATAAACGATTCTTTCCCTCCAAATCGAACGCCATTTGCCAAATTTTGGAATATTTTGGAAACAAGTAGGGCATTTCTACTATATGGCGCAGGTAGCTTGTGATCGGACGGCAGTAGACCAGATTCCGGTAAGTTAGGCACCAGTAATGCAGGGTTTAGGAGTCGAAGCATCAGTGTTCCGGTGACCGCGTTTAGGGCTGCCGTAGTACTTGCTTTTGCGTCTTTTACCGGATCGGCTACTTTAACGGTCGCATTATTTTTTACGGAGTCATAAACTTGTTTGCATAAAGCCTTTAGATCAGCCGGAAGATTTTGTGGGTTTCCAATAGCACCTTCAAAAAGCGTGCGGGTTAGTTCCGTAAGGACTTTGGCATTTGCTTTCAGTAAATCTTCGTCAGAGATTTTGGCCGGGTTGATTTCAAGTGGGGTTGAAAGTTTTGACAACGCATCCACGGTTGGACCAAGCGCCGATTTTCGATACGCGGATCCGGTTTGTACAGAAACCTCTTTGATCAGGCGTGATGCCGGTGTATTGGATCGCAAAATGTTGCCCGTAGTAACCGAGGACTCCGCTAAATGGCTTTTGATTGTCGTGTCAACGGCTTGAAGTCGGGGTTCCAGGTTGCCGACAGGTGCAGCCGAAGGCGTCTCTGCTATGCCCAATTCTTGTAAAAGAACCGCGCGCATTAACTCACGTCCTTCCGGGGTTGACACCGTTATGTTGCCAACAAAGGCATTAACCGCGGCTAACTGCTGGTTGCTAGGCATTCGTTTCAATTCGTCTATCTTCTGAATCAGTCGTTCGTTTACTTCGTTGAGAATAGGACTTACGCTGGGCAAACTGAGGTCGACTTTTTTAACAGAAGTGTGAGCCGCCTCCGCCGCTGATTTCTTGTCTCCAAACGCGCTGGCTAATTTCTCGCCAAAACTAATCACGCGACCAAAGGTGGGATTGGTTTGGCTTATTCGGCTCCCCACCATACCAATAGTGGTGGCTGCGTTAGTTTCAACGGCCGCCCTTAACCACATTTGGGAAGGATTTTGCATGATTTGATTGATTAAAATATGGGTTCGAGGATGGCCCAATTTTGCCTCTTCGAGGGTCATCGGAGGGATGTGAGACTTATTAAATGTTGTAAGTTCTTTCTTGATTTCTGCGTCGTATTCACCCGTTGCCATACTATTTTTTAGCGAGCCCTGAATTCCTTGTCGCATTGTTGGGCTGTTTTCGTAGAGCCGCTTTGCCCCAACCGGATCAGAGACAAAAGCGTCTTGTAGGGTCTCCGAGAAGGGCATTGCGAAAGGAGTGCTTGCCACGACCATAAATTCTCCGTAACTCAATTCGGAGGATAGTTTTGCGAGGGTAGACAGCGATTCTTCAAGCGTGCTCGTCGGAGGACAAATATAGTCGCTAACGGTTAGAACATAGTCGGAGTCGTGTTTTTTTAGCGAGCTAAGCAATTCTTTTGGCCCCATTTGACCGGCCAACGCGTCTTTTACCATCCGTTGGCCCCAGACTGCTTGCGGAGAACCAACGACGCCCTTTTCGACATCTTTCGATCTTGCGAGAAGGTCATCAATCGATTTATTGACTTCAGTAAGTAAGTGGTTGGTCGCTTCTTTGCGTTCGCCAGGCTTACGAGAACGAAATTGTTCCGCAGCCGTTTTCAGATCTAGCAAGGCCCCCATTTCTTTTGCAGAAGAACCGTCCACTTTCGCTTGCTGATAAATTTTTACCTGGTCATCTAGTTGATTTAGATCGCCGGAGCGAAATCCAAGTGTTTTCGAACTGTCAGCCAACCAAGTTACGGCAGCTGGAACCCGAGTAAAGCTGATGTCTTTGGGTTCTTCGGAAGTTGCTGTGGCGTTCGCTGCCTTTGCTGGCTCCGCAGCTTTCACGGGAGCTGAAGGGGACTTAGCCGACTTTGCCACTTCCGACCCCTTTTTCGGATCGTCAGATTTACTACCCTCCGACGAAGATGCTGCCGTTGAGATACCCAGGGCGTTGGCGATGGCAAGAAAATTAAATGTCGGGGCTTCAACATAGGGCACGCTAGTGCTTCCCATTACCTTTGTAACCTCAGAATACTTCTTGGGTTCCTTTAATAGTGATCTTATATTTTTTTCAAAATCGCCCCGCTTTTCGAGGCCGATATTAAGGGCCTTTGCGTTAACACCCCGAGATCCTGCAAATAGCTCGTTATCCGTGCTAGCCGTTATGAAGCCAAGTACCCTCGTGAGCGGCCCTGAGATTTTAGACAAGTCTCCCGAAGCAATCGCCTCCGGAAGCAATTTGTGAAGGGCTTTAAAATCTGGCTTCGAGTCGTATTGATCGCCAAGGCTTCCGGTATTCAGAGGGCTGCTTGGGGCGTCGTTTTCCAATAGAAAATATTCTTTTTGCAAAATTTCGAGCAGTGCCTTTTGAGTCTGTTTTTTTGGCAAACCTTTGGTTTCTTCAAGCGTTTGAACTAGGTCTCTGGGATGAGAATTCGGATTTAACTGAGTTAGTTTAGCCATCAGCCTGCTTGTCCGAGCGGACGTCATCGGGAGTTCTTCTAAGTGCACCTTTATTTCTTCCTGTAGTTTCTGAGCGGCCCCTGTTCTTCCTGTATCTTTGCTTTCTTTAACAAACTTATTCAAAACGGCTTGAAGCTTCTCGACCGCTTCTAACTCCACAACCGCGTTAAATTCCCGGGCGGAGACTTTGTTGTACTCGGCAACTGCCTTGTCTACTTCCGCAAGGCCCGGGCTGGATGCGCGACGGGAGAGAGATACGGACGACAGCGTTAGCCACTCGGCAGCGAGTTTTAACTTAGGTACCGAACGTAAATCGACCTTGGCGCCTTGTTGTGAGTCTAAATCGACAGTTTTACGTCCGCTGGACATCAGGCCCCATTCGGCTCCGGCTGCGTTGATAGAAGACTTAAGATTTTGGACTTCTGTTTTATCCAAGTTAAAATTTTCGGCAGCAGCCTTAAATTCTGAAGAATTTAGGATTTTCTGTGCCTTCTCGACATCTACTTTTCTCATCGCAGGGCGGTCTAAAATGCCGACTAACTTGGTAAGCGGGGTGCTATTCAAGCTGCGTAATTTTTCTAATAATGTTTGACCGGCTTTACGTGCCTCTGCCGCCGGAGCGAGCTTCTTGCCTTCAGTGCCGTCGGGTGCTTTTTGGGCTGCTGTCGAAGAGCCGGATAATTGTTGGTTTGCTGGTGGTGTATTAAGTTGGACTGAATTTGCGCCCATGAATTAGCCTCCTTTGTTAGAATGAGGCTAGTATAGCTAGATTTGTTCCTGTTCGCAAACCGCTCGGACGCGGGCTAGTTTCTCAGTAAGCGAGACGCGCTGTTTAAGCGAGAATTTGCCGACGGTATATTGATATTGTTGCCCCACCTGCTCGATTTCGTTTTTTAGCCGCGCCATGCGATGGTTGCGGTGCTCGGCATTGGCGTGTGAAAATTCCGCAAAGAGTTGATTGAACTTTTCGAACACACGGTCCGGATTTTCTTTTAATATTTCGCGCTGTAGGCTTTCCACGTGGGGGAGATAATTTTTGTTTTGGATTCCTAATACGGCCTCGTCGAACAATGTTAGCAACGCGGGTTCGGATTGAAGTTGTCTGCGCAAAAAGCTCAGGTTTTGTTGGACTTCCTCATGGCGTTTGATCTGGTTTTGGATAAGCGATTTTATATAATTGATTTTTTTGTCCAAAGGGCGATCCGAATGGCCGATTTTTTCTACTTCCAAAATGAAGCGGCTGTTTTCCGTTGGATGAATTGAATTTTGAAATCCCAGTATGAAGGTCATCTTATGGGTTATATGCCCCGTTGATTAATCTTCTAAACGCGGGTACTTTACCATTCGCATGGACTGCATTATTCCCTCCCAAAAACGCAAATCTCTTCGGGGTAGTTTGGACTCGATTCCGGGCGATAAATCAATTTCGCATCGGGCGGTTATGATCGGAGCGCTATCCGAATCGGTCTGCCGATTTACCCATTTTTTGATGTCGGAGGACTGTCTTCATACCATCGAAATTTTTAGAGAGATGGGCGTGAAGATCGATGTCTCTAATGACATGGTTACAGTAACCGGTGTTGGCTTGCGAGGATTAAGGGCGTCGAGTAAGGTGCTGGATGCCGGAAATTCCGGTACGTCGATACGGTTAATGAGCGGTATTTTGGCCGGGCAGAATTTTGAGTCCCGTATAACCGGCGACGCCTCCGTGCAACGACGGCCGATGAAACGCGTTGCGGATCCGCTGCGGAAAATGGGTGCCCGGATCGACGGAGATTTTCCTCCCCTGACTATTTATGGCGGAGCGCTAAGCCCAATCAAATATGCTTTGCCGGTGGCGAGCGCTCAGGTGAAATCGGCCATTCTATTTGCGTCTCTTTATTGCAAAGAGCCCACCACAGTTACCGAGCCTGCCGAATGCCGGGATCATACCGAGCGAATGCTGCGACTTTTTGGGGCCGATATTCATGTTAGGAATCGCACTGTTACGTGTTCGGGGAAAAATAGACTGGAATTGGATCGGGCAGTTCAAATTCCATCGGATGTTTCTTCTTCTGCTTTTTTTATAATTTTGGCTCTGCTGATGCCGGGTTCGGATGTGTTTATTAAGCATATTGGATTAAATCCAACGCGGGACGCGCTGATCCCCTTGCTTCGACAGATGGGCGCCGATATTGAGATCCAAAACGGGGTAGATGATTGGGAGCGTGTCGGTGATTTGAGAGTAAAGGCATCCTCTTTGTCCAATCTTACGGTCCCCGAGTCCATCATTCCTATTATTATTGATGAAATTCCGATTCTGGCGATTTCCGGCCTGTTTGGTAAGGGTAAATTAAAAGTGACCGGCGCGAAGGAACTGCGCGTCAAAGAATCCGATCGGATAAAAACAATTGTGGAGCTGGTTAAAAAAATGGGGGGATCGATTGAGGAATTTGAAGACGGATTTGAATTGGAGGGACCTAGAGAGTTTCGGGATTTTGAGATCGATTCTTATGGCGATCACCGAATTGCGATGTCGGCCATTATTGGCGCTATTGCGTCAGGTCGCCAGGCCAAGATCGTCGATGTGGGTTGCATCGCGACCTCGTTCCCTAATTTTTTTGAGATATTAACTCAGTTTGGACTGAGCTGGTCTACCTGAGCGTGTAGGTCGGAAACGAAGGTGGTAAGACCGTCCGACAAAACCGTTTCCGGCAACGTGAGGCCATCGGGGATGCAGGTTTTACGCAATTCGGGAAACATGGCGTAGATGTCCTCCATCACCATTCCTTCCCCGTTTTGACGACGGTTTTGCCGCAGCCCGTCCAGGATTTCAATTTTAAATTGATACGGGAGATGGTTCTCGACAAACGATTTGACCATCTGAGGCAGATCTTTTTCTAAGAACTTCTTCTGAAGCGCTTTTTCGACGGTTTGTAAGAATTGGCTTTTCAGGAAGGGCTTGTTGATATAATCGCAGGCGCCGTTTCGAAGGGTTTGTACGGCGATGTCCACAAATTCAAACGCGGTGATGACGATAACTTGCAGATCAGGAGACATGGATCGAAGCTCTGGTAAAAGATCGACGCCTGACATATCGGGAAGAAAGATATCCAGCAATACCAAGTCAATCGAGGGATTATCTCGCAGCATTCGAAGCGCGCCGTCGCCGTTTTCTGCTTCAAAGACAGTATAATTTTTTTCTAAAAACCCCTTCATAAACCGCCGGTAAATTTCTTCGTCTTCCACAATCAAGACCGAACTCTTTTTGCCCGAAACAATCTTGTCGGCAATATGTTTTTCCAATAACGTATTCAGCTTTTCGTAAAAGGCTTGCTGGACAGCCGTCGGGGTCGAAGCCGCAGGTTCTTGGGTATCGTGGCCCTGGAAAAGATGGGCTTCTAGGCTTGAAATATAGTTGGACAAATTGAATGGGTCTATTTTTTTCGCGGGCGAAAAATCTTCCAATTTTCGCGCAATGTTGATGCTGGCGATTGTTTTTTCGACCAATAGAAGTAACGCTTCTCTTTGAAACGGCCTTGAAATATAGGTGTACGCGCCGTTTTTAATGGCTTCTACGGCGATCTGAATATTTTCTTGATCCGAATATACAATCACTTCGGGGAGTTGGCTGATGTGTTTAAGGGCGGTAAGTAATTCGAAATGGGTCGAGTCGGTTCCGGCTACGCCAAGCAAGACGACGCGTATTTTCATGTAGTGCTGTTTGTAAAGTTTGAGCGCTTCCTTCGGAGAGGACGCTTCAAAAATCTGGTAATGCCCCTCAAAATGGCGGGAAAGTTCGAGGTTCTCTTCGGGGGACTTTCCAACGAGTAGAACAAAGGATCGGCTCATAAATATTATGGACCTCCGGCCCAGAAAATTAAGCTATAATGAGAAAATGGTCAATACTTTTGTAGCCAGGGTGGGTGTGCTTTCGCCTGTTTTGTCTCATTTTACTTCCTTAGATATTGCCTATGGGAAGGGGTGTTATCTTTACGATTCGGCTGGAAGATCCTACCTGGATTTTGCGTCGGGGTTGGGAGTGGCGTCGACCGGGCATTGCCATCCGACCGTTGTTCGGGCAATTCAAAAGCAGGCCGAGACCCTGATTCATGCCTGTGCGGGCGTGGTCTATTACGAGCCCAACGTGGCGTTGGCAGAAAAATTAGTCTCGAAAATGGGTCTCGACTCCGTTTTTTTTACCCAAAGCGGTACAGAGGCGGTGGAGGCAGCGTTAAAGTTGGCGATGTATATCAGCAAAAAGAAAAAACTGCTTCATTTTCGCGGTGGGTTTCATGGTCGAACGTTAGGCGCACTTTCGGTTACGACCTCTAAAGAGAAATATAGGGAAGGGTATGCGCTGCTTTCGGAAACGATGTGTTTACCCTATCCCTGTGATTTTCGGGGTGTGGATTTAGAAGGTGTTGCTGCGGCAATTGTCGAGCCGGTATTAGGGGAGGGTGGCTATATCCCTGCGCCAGCTTCTTTCTTAAAAGATCTTCGACGCGTTTGCGATGAGAACGGGATTTTACTTATATTTGATGAGGTTCAGTCGGGAATGGGGCGAACCGGCTATTGGGCGGCATTTCAGCATTATGGAGTGACCCCTGATATTCTTTGTTTGGCCAAGGGCATTGCTTCCGGAATGCCGCTGGGGGCGTGTATGGCTGGTCGGAGTTTAATGGAGCGGTGGACGCCCGGCGCTCATGGCGGAACGTACGGGGGCAACCCGGTGACCTGCGCTGCTGGTCTTGCAACGATCGACGTTTTGGAAGACGTATTGCCTCGCGTTCGGGCACTTGGGCAGCGCGCGCTTTCCTATATAAAGGAAAGGGTGTCGGAAGACGTTCGGGGGCTGGGTTTCATGATTGGCATCGAACTAGAATCTGCCGAGCGGGTGAAGGCGGTAAGGGAGGCATGTCTCGATCGCGGACTTTTGGTGATTTCGTGTGGCGTCAAAGATAACGTGATTCGATTGATCCCGCCCCTAGTTATTGACGAAGCCGATCTTATGAAGGGCGTGGAAATTTTGATTTCCGCTTTGCATGCACATCGTTAAGGGTCGGCATAGCGTTTTGGAAGCGTTGAAATCCGATACCCAGTTGGAACGGGTGGTAATGGATTTTAAGGCCCAGCGTAAACCGGATATGGCGGAGATTCTTTCGCTGGCCAAGATGCGGAAAATAAAAGTTCAATTTGCCAGCGCTCCGCAAGATCAAGGTGTGGTGGCTTATGTGGCCTCTGAACGTCAAATGGCCTTGGAGACGCTCCTTGATCGTAAAGATCACTATCCTGTGGTGGTGATCGTCGATCATGTCGAAGATCCGTATAACTTTGGCGCAATTTTGCGAACAGCTGAAACATTGGGGATCAAAGGGATTATTTATCCAAAAGATCGTAACAGCCAGCTGACGGCTGGGGTGATTAAGGCTTCGTCGGGCGCGGTTCATCATTTGGATTTGGTTAAAGTGGTTAATTTGGCTTCGGCGGTGGAGCGGCTTAAAGAAGCGGGGTATTGGATTTATGGAACCGCGGACGACGGCGCGGTGTCGCTGCCGGAATTCACCCCTAATTATCCGATGGCGTTGGTGTTGGGTAACGAGAGCCGCGGGGTGTCGAACCGGCTTTCGAAAATGATGGACGTGACGGTCCGTATTCCATTAAAGGGAAAGGTCAGCTCGCTTAATGTGTCTGTGGCGGCTGGAATCTTGATTTATCATGTTGCAGGAAACCGTACTTTTTAGAAATCGGGTCAGTATTCGTTCCAAAATTCTACTACCCTTCATTTTTATTATTATCTTTTTGGCGATTACGACGCTGCTTCTTTTTGTTCAACTCATTCCGCAGGCGATCGAAAGGCAACTGTTAGAAGACTATGGCAAACACAGCCATCTGGCTCGCCAGTATTTGGAAGGCGTTCAACGCCGGTGTGGGTTTTATGCGCAGCTAATACGGGATCTAAATCTTTCCAGCGGGTATTATTCGCAAGGATTGGGCGCTGTGGCATTTCAGCGAACGGTGTCGGCTTTTGGTCAGCAAGATAATGTTCGGGTGTATTGGGATGCCCGGGAGTTAGGCCCGGAAAAGCAGCAGCTTTACGGACGTTTGTTTGCCGACGGGGCATCGAGCGCCGTAACTACCTCGTGGTTTGTCTGGGAAAACGATAAAAAAGTGGTGCAAGCCAGCGTGGCTTCGGCGATCGTTGTCGACCATCGGCCGGTGGTCGTCGAGATCGAATTGATCCCCGCTTTTCTGATGGAATTTAAACATCGGTATGATGTGGATGTGGCGTATATGGCCTACGATCCGGAAAATGGCGATACGCAACCCAAGCTATTCTTAGGAACCTCTGCCATCGCCGAAAATCCATCCATGAAGGCGCTCCTAAAGAAGGAATTGACCCAGATTTGGAATAAGTCGGATCCCTATTTTGTTGGGAATTTGCCGTTGAGGCCGTCCGCTTACAAGGTGATATTTGAGCCGATTTCGTCGCGGCCGCAGCTTTATTCAGCGACCTTGGTTCCGCTGGATCGGATTCGCGCGTCGATTCGGCATATTTTATTTGGCACCATTTCGATTTTAGTTCTAATTAGCTTTGGAATTTTTCTTGTCTATTCGGTGATTATTCGAAAAATTACGTCGTCAATCGATATCCTGGCGTCGGTTGCCGAGAAAGTCTCGCGGGGGGACCTGGATCAGCATATCTTTGTATCAACGCAAGACGAAATCGGGGACTTGTCGAGCGTATTTAATCAGATGATCTCAAATCTTAAGGAATCGTCGTCGAAGTTGTTGCGGGAAAAAAACCAGTCGGAAGCCATCATATCTAATATTCCGGAAGGCATTATTGTTACCGACCGGCAAAATCAAATGATTTTGGCAAACCAACGCGCGGAAGAAATATTAGAAGATACAAAAAATCATGATCTTCTGAATGTTCTTAAAGAAACGATTTGGGATTCGGAAAAACCGGTCACCCGCGAAATTCGACTTTCGAATACCGTTTATTTTTTAACTTCCATAATGGTGACGATTGGGGCGATTCATGTGTTGCGTGATGTGACCCATGAAAAAGAACTGGAAGCCCTGAGGGATAGTTTTTTACGCACGGTATCTCATGAATTGCGAACGCCGTTAACATCGATCATTGGATTTATTGACCTAATTTTGGGCGGGCAGGTAACGGATGATCAGCGTAAATATTTGAAAATTGCGCTGGACGAGTCGATGAACCTCAAAACACTAATTGATGATTTGCTCGATTTATCACGTATCGAGGCAGGCAAGATGGACATGGTGTATTCCACGCTGAATATCAAAGGATTTTTGGATCAATTGGTTTCGCTGTTGTTGCCCTTGGCGCGCGGCAAGCAGTTGGAATTGGTCTCCGACGTCCACGATGCTTCCGTTGAAGTTAAAGTGGATGCCGCAAAATTACGGCGGATTATGGTTAACTTGATTACCAATGCGATCAAGTTTACCGAAAAGGGCCGCGTCACGTTGTCGTGTACGGTCGACTCGCGAAACGTTACGTTTCAGATTGCGGATACCGGCATTGGTTTGATGCCACATGAAAAAGAGGTGATTTTTGAACGGTTCCGGCAGGTGGACTATTCCGCCACGCGGCAATATGAGGGGATAGGGCTCGGACTATCGATCGTGAAAGAGTTGGTGGAGATGCACGGCGGAAAAATATGGGTGGAAAGTGACTACGGAAAGGGCGCCGTTTTCTATTTTACAGTCCCTCAGAAAAACCTCTGATTAGTCCTTGCGTACATCCAAAGCAGATACTACAATAAATTCAACATTTCTCTGCAAAAAGAAAAAAAGGAGTATTAAAAAATATGAATAGAAAATTAGTTATCCTGTTTTTAATCGCCACCACTGTTTACACAGCGGCTTTTTTGGGTTTTGGCGATAAGAAGAAAGGCGCGTTGGCTACAGTAGAAAATCAAAAAATCACCGTTCAAGATCTTCAAAATAAATTAAAGACATATCCGGAAAATTTACAAAGCGCTCTTCAACAAAAAGAAAATAAAGTGAAAGTGTTGGATCAGATGATCGATGAGTTGGTGTTGGTTATGGCAGCAAAAAAAGAAGGCTACTCTAACTCTACCGAATTTAAGACTCAAATGGCTGATGCCGAAAGACAAGTTCTGATTTCGATGTTGGTAAGAGATAAAATCGACAACAAAGTGACTGTTACCGAAGATGATTTGAGAAAGTACTATGAGTCAAACCAAGCTCAGTTTGGTGAAATTGAACGTCGTCGTGTTCGTCACATTCTTGTGAAAGACGAAAAAGCGGCTGAAAATATTTTGAAAAGACTGCGCGCAAAAGGTGGCGCTGGTTTTGAAGATATCGCCAAGAAAGAATCGATTGATCCGTCTGCGCAATCCGGCGGCGATTTGGGTTGGTTTACTCGCGGCCAGCTAGTTCCTGAGTTTGAAAAAGCGGCATTTGAGTTGCGCGGTAAAGGAAGTTTGTCCGGAGTCGTTAGAACGCAATTTGGTTTTCACGTGATTCAATTGGTTGATGCGAATGTGCGTCCGAAGTTGAACTTCAATGATGTTCGCAACCAAATTCAGCAAGCGGTTATTTCTGAAAAGAAGCGTCAATTGACCAACGATTTGTTGGGTAAAATGAAAGAAAAATATAAAGTAACACGCAATTTGGCTCTGCTGGATGCTCCGGCAGCGGTTCCATCTGCAAAGAAATAGAGGTTTTTTTATCATCGAAGTAAAACAAGATGCCCCCTTAACGGGGGCATTTTTTTTGAAAACTTTTTCAAAGCTTAATCTGTCGCTGCAGGTGTTTCCGCCTCGCGAAGATGGATACCATCCGATTCGATCGGTCTTTCAGGCCATCTCGATTGGAGATGAACTGACGATAGATGTTCGGCCCGGAACTGGCATATTTAAATTGAGTTGTTCAGCCGATATTCCGATTGATGGGAATATTCTTACAAAGATCTTTGCGCGCTTTAGCAATCGGCTGCCTTTCGAATTGGGCGCCACGCTTAAGAAAAATGTTCCGATGGGCGCCGGATTGGGTGGAGGCAGCGCCAACGCGGCAGGGTTTTTGGCGTTTCTGAATGTTTTGGGCCTGGGGTATTCGCCAACTCAACTCGCTGATATTGGGCTTGAATTTGGCGCGGATGTGCCTTTTTTTCTGACCGGCGGACGCGCCTTGGTAGAGGGGATTGGCGAGCGTATAACGCCCATTGCCGCTACTTCCGACAGCTATTTGTTAATCAATCCGAATATTCATATGGATACGTCCCGCGTATATAAACAAT
Source organism: uncultured Candidatus Marinamargulisbacteria bacterium (assembly GCA_964349635.1). Lineage (GTDB taxonomy): Bacteria > Margulisbacteria > Marinamargulisbacteria > SXXA01 > CAYGHZ01 > CAYGHZ01. The sequence continues at coordinate 8,431 of CAYGHZ010000005.1, read as the reverse complement.
TTGATTTAAATAAGAGCCGGAAAGAATCGGAAAACATGCTTAAACCGATTGCTTTTCAAATCGCGCCGGAATTGGCTACAATCGAGGAACAGCTGCTGACCTTAAACTTAGGCCATGTCTACATGTCCGGTTCGGGTTCGACTCTCTTCTTAATTTTTAAAGGTAGAGCCGAGGCATTGCGGGCCAAAGAAATCGTGGCGCCATTGTTTCCGGGGTATTGGATTGCAGTGGCGGACGAAGTTGAAAAAGGGTATCAGATGGAAAGAGCGTCATGATTTTTCGCGTTTTAGTGCTGATAATGGTCTTACCGGTTGGCCTTTGGGCGGTGAATCCGTTGTGGCGGGGCAATGCCAGTACAAAAAAAATTGCGTTAACCTTTGATGATGGCCCAAAGCCGGAGTACGCAGTGCCGCTTTTGGACGTGTTAAAAAAATTGGGGGTTCACGCCACTTTTTTTGTGGTAGGTAAAGAGGCGAAACTTAATCCGGATATTATTCAGCGTATGGAATTGGAAGGCCATGAAGTAGGCAGTCACAGCTATACGCACCCGCCGCTGGACTCGTTAAACGCGAAAGATCTCGAATTTGAAATTAGTGAAACCAATCGCGTGTTGCAATCTATTACGGGAAAGCCGGTAAAGTATTTTCGCCCTCCCGGTGGGCGGTATACGTTAAATGTGATGCAGACGATTGAAAACCATGGGCTGAAAATCGTGATGTGGACCGTTAACGCTGAAGACTACACCGTTTTTTCGGCGACGCTCAATGTCCATGGCGAAAGTCGAGAATCGCGGTCGAATCAAAAGTTATATGAAAAAATTTCGTCGAAAGCGAAGGGCGGGAGTATCGTGCTGATGCACAATGGTAGCAAAGAAACGATTGAAACGTTGCCCAGAATTATTTCATCGCTTCGGGAAAACGGATATCATTTGGTGACCATTTCGGAGATGCTTGAAGATGCGCCGCGTACGCATTAGAGTCTTTGGATTGGTACAAGGCGTGTTTTTTCGCGCGGAAACGCAACAGAAAGCACTTGAGCTAGGAATTAGGGGATGGGTACGCAACAATCCAGATGGCACTGTCGAGGCAGTGGCTGAAGGTCAAAGTCTGGATAACTTTATTGCGTGGTGTAAGAAAGGTCCCTCGAGGGCGAAAGTAGAAAAGATTGATATTGATGATGAACCTAATGACCCATCGTTCACGACATTTTCCATCGTTCGCTGAGCTTATCGCGGAAACCGGAATTCGCCTGTTTTTGGTCGATGCCTCCGGAGTTTTGTATAACGACGAGGGGCCGGTTTTAGGGATTGCCGCAACCGTTCGAGAGATGCAGCGGGTGGGGGACGTGGTTGTTGTGACCAATAATACCAGTCACTATGTGACTCAGATTTCGGAAAATCTGGCGAGGTTCGGCATGGATATCCCCTCTGAAAATATTTTGTCGTCGGGGTTTGGGTTGGCGATCGATCCTGATATTCATGCGATGATTAGAGGCAAATCCGTCTATGTCTTTGGGACACCGGAATCTTATGCGTATGTCGAAAATGCCGGATGTAGGCGCATTACGCAAAATGTTCAGGAAGCGGATATTATTATTATGACGTCGTCTCTCAAAGAAAAGACGGAGGAAGAGTTGGAAAAAATACGTGACGTGGATGTTCCCGTTATTTGTCCAAATCCTGATCGTTATGTCATGGGGCCGGAAGGCCGAATACCGGTGGTGGGTTATTACGCCGAACGATTGGGCCGGCCGATTCATTGGATGGGGAAGCCGTATTCCAATTTTTCTTGGGTTGTTAAAAAATGGCTTGAGCCACGATTTGAATTGAATGCCGTTTGTTTTTTTGATGATAACCTTGAGAATGTTTTAACAATCCAGCGCGATTTGGGGTTTTGGGGATGCTGTGTGACGCAAACCGGACTGTCCCGGGATTTAGATGTGGAAGCCGTGAAAGAGAAGCCTAGTTTTTGGTTGCCTTCTTTAGGATCAAGAAGTGTCGACTAACGTCCTGTTTTTTAGTCCCACGGGACATATCGGCGGGGCGGAGACGCATTTGGTGAATATGTGCAAATATTTGCCCCGTCAGGGGATCGTTCCCACGGTAGTGTTGCCGAATGAAGGAGCGCTGCCCGGCCATTTAAATAAATTGGGCGTTCGCACCATTTTTTTGTCCCCATATTTTCTTCAATCCGGGCAAATTTTTAATGTGTTATTGGGTTGTGTGATGGTGTGGTGGAAGACCCGAAAACTCAAAATTGATATCGTGCATGCCAATTCGATTTTCTGCTTGTATGTACCGGTCTATTTTGGGAGGTTCACGGGTCGAAAGGTCTTTGTTCACTGGGCGGATTTTGACGTGCAAAAAGGGGATCGGCAGCTGGTTAATTTCTTCGCAAAAAATACAACGATAATTGCGGTATCACAATGCATCCATCGCACGTTGATTGCCAATGGGATTAATCCCAAAATAATTCGGCTACTGAACTATGGGATTGAAGCGCCATGAACGAGCTTATTTTGGGAATGACCGGTCGTATTGATTCGTGGAAAGGGCATCGCTATGTGATTGAAGCGATGGCGCGGTTGAAGCACTTGCCGTTAAAGCTGCATATTTTGGGAACGTATCATTTGGCGCGAAACCCGAATTTGAAAACGGAGCTGGATGCGTTGATCAAGGAAACCGGGATGGCCGATAAGATAGAATTTTTTGGATATGTCGCAAACCCTTCGGGGCATGTCGGAAAGATGGATGTGGTGTTGGCGCCCTCGGACTACGAGCCGTTTGGGTTGGTGGCGGTGGAGGCGATGGCGTTGAAAAAGCCGGTCATCGCGACTCGTGGAACCGGATTTGAAGAAAGTGTCGAAGATGGCGTTACCGGCTTTTTGGTTGAGCCCAAAAATTCGGTGCAAATTGCCGAAAAAATTGAAATTCTTTATTCAAATCCTCAGCTGCGACAACAATTTGGTGAAGCGGGTTTTGAGCGGTATCGAGCGTTGTTTATGATTGAATCGCACATTACAAAGCTTGCGGAGCTTTATCGAGAGGCGTTGAAATAAGCGATCGTTTTCTTAAGCCCTTCGTCCAATTGCACCGTCGGTTGCCACTTCAATTCTTTTTTGGCCAAGCGAATATCAGGGCAACGCTGAAGCGGGTCGTCTTGGGGCAGGGGTTTATAGATTAGTTTGGATTTGGAGCGGGTTAGTCGAATAATTTCTTGGGCCAGCTCGATGATTTTGTATTCGGAGGGATTTCCGATATTGATCGGACCGGTGACCGAATCGCCGGTGGCCATTAATTGCGCCAGGCCTTTGATTAGATCGTCGACGAAACAAAAACTGCGTGTCTGGGTTCCTTTTCCGTAGATTGTAATGGGTTGGTTGTGAAGCGCTTGAACAATAAAATTGCTGACGACTCGTCCGTCATTGGGGCGCATGCGGGGGCCGTAGGTATTAAATATTCTGGCTACTTTGATTTTTAGTTGATGTTGACGGTAATAATCAAAAAATAGAGTCTCGGCGCAGCGCTTGCCTTCGTCATAGCAGGCGCGAATCCCCAGCGGATTAACGCTACCCTTGTAGGATTCGGGTTGGGGGTGGACTTCCGGATCGCCATAGACCTCGCTTGTCGACGCCTGCAGAATTTTGATTTTAAGGCGTTTGGCGAGGCCAAGCATGTTTAAGGCTCCGACTACCGATGTTTTGGTTGTTTGAATAGGGTCATGTTGATAGTGGATGGGTGATGCCGGGCAAGCCAAATTATAGATTTCGTCGACTTCTACATAAAGCGGAACCGTAATATCGTGCCGCAAAAATTCGAAATAATGGTTATCCATCAAATGGATAATATTTTGCTTGTTCCCGGTGAAGAGATTGTCGACACAGAGAACATCGTTGCCATCGGCTAGGAGACGCTCGCACAAATGACTGCCCAAAAAGCCCGCGCCGCCAGTGACAAGAATCCGTTTTCTCATTGCGGAATATATACTATATATTGGACGAATGGGCAAAGTGAGCATCGGCGTCTTAATCATCACAAAAAATGAGCAGGCCAATCTTGAGGAGTGTCTTCGAACGTGTGCCTTTTTTGACGAGATAGTGGTTGTGGATTCTCAATCAACCGATGATACAATTGCAATCGCAAAAAAATATACGTCGCATACCTACATCAATCCGTTTAAAAATTTTAGGGATCAACGGATGGTTGGCGTGAGCCACATGAAAAGCGATTGGGTGTTCTTTTTGGATGCGGATGAACGTATTCCCGAAGCTCTGCAAAAAAAAATTAAAGAATTTGCTACGCAAGATTTTTATACGATGCTGGAAATTCCTCGGCGTAATTATATGTTGGGAGAGTGGGTGGCGCATTCCGGGTGGTATCCCGATTTTCAACGCAGGCTGGTTAAAAAATCAACGCTCTCGTTTCAGGATCAAATCGTCCATGAACGCATCGAAAGTTCGGGGCCGATGTTTCGGGACGATTCGGTGCACTTGATCCATCACACGTGCCAAAGTCTCTCGGCCTATTTTTTAAAAATCAATCAATGTACCTCGTTGGAGGCCGAGCAGTACGTCGACTCCGATGTCTTTAAAATTACGCGCTGGGGTATTTTTACGCGGTCGCTGGGGATGTTTACGCAGACGCTTTTTCATCACAAGGGCCTTAAGGACGGGATGCGCGGATTTATTGTAGCGGGCATTAATTTTATTTATTCGTTTATGTTGATGGTGAAACTATGGGAAAAGCGCTTGCGCCGTTAAATTTATTTCGCTCCAAACAAGATGAAATCCTGAATCGCTGGTTGCAGGAGATTCATAGTAACCCCCATTTTTCCGGCAACCGGAAATTGGAGGACAACGCCAAGTTTTTATTGGGTCAAATTCTTCATGCCGTGGAGTCTCAGCCGATTCTGGATCTTTGGCAGCGGGTGTTGCAGGACCAAGGCAAAAACGGTTTTTCTACCAAAGACACGGCATTACTGATCTTTTCTCTAAAGAAGGCCTTGAGTGATTCAGGGCCCGAAATGGAGGCGTTAAATCGTATTTTGGACTTGCTGGGCTTGTTTACCTTTGAGGCCTATTCGGCGGAAAAGGAACAAGTGATCAGTCGCCAAACGGAACAGATCCAGTATCTTCAAAGCCGATATGCCGAAGAATTGATTGGAACCAGCCCACAAATGAAGGCTATTTTTAAGGCCATTGGACTGGTTTTGGAAAATGACGTGACGGTGTTGATTCAAGGGGAGACAGGAACGGGAAAAGAGTTAATTGCGCATATTATTCATCATAATTCCAAGCGAAAAGCCCAACCGATGATTACGGTCAATTGCGGAGCGATTCCACGGGAGTTAATCGAATCGGAGCTGTTTGGCCATGAGAAGGGCGCCTTCACTAGCGCGGAGGCGCGGCGGTTGGGGAAATTTGAATTGGCTCAAGATGGGACGATTTTTTTGGATGAAATCGGCGAGCTGCCGCTGGATATGCAGGTCAAATTATTACATGTGTTACAGAATCGCGAATTTGAACGCGTCGGGGGAACGGAAAAAATTCAGGCTAACGTCCGCGTGATCGCGGCTACCAATAAAAATCTTAAATCGGAAGTGGAAAAAGGGCGTTTTCGGGCGGATTTGTTTTATCGCCTCAATGTGTTTCCGGTGACGGTTCCTCCCCTGCGGGAACGAAAAGAGGATATCGTCCCGTTGGCACAGCATTTTATTGGCGTGTATGCTCGGCAATTTAATGTGTCGGATAAACAGTTGAGTGGAGACGCGAAGGCGTTCCTGTTGGAACAAGCTTGGGAAGGCAATATTCGCGAGCTGGAAAATGTGATTCAACGGGCGGTTTTGATTGCGCCGGATCGATTGATTACCGGCGCAATATTGCAACTGAGGCCCGGTGAATTGGAGACGGTATTGGACATCAAGGCGTTGCCGGAGCCCGGTGACATTTTGCCTTTGACCGTCATTGAAAAAGAGGCGATGGAACAGGCGTTGAAAATTAAAGGCAATATTCGGCAGGCGGCCAAAGCACTGGGGATTTCGCGGACGACCTTTTATGCAAAGGCAAAGAAATACCATTTACCTATCTCAGACCGCGACTAATCTCCCGCTTGAGATCTTTTTCTTTGATGGTCTTGCGCTTATCAAATTGCTTTTTTGACCGGCATAATCCGATTTCTAATTTGATGTGGTTGCCTTTGGCATAGGCTCGCAGGGCCATCAGCGTCAGGCCTTTTTCGTTTACTTTGGCGGCGAGTTTGGTTAATTCTTTTTTATGCAGCAACAACTTTCGATCGCGATTCGGGTCGGGATTGAATCGGCCTGCAAACGGATACGGAGCGATATGACAGCCCACCAACCACAATTCCTCATTGATGGGACGGACATAACTTTCTTTAATATTCATTTGGCCGGCGCGAACGGATTTGACTTCGCTTCCCTGAAGCGCGATGCCGCATTCCAGTTTTTCTTCGACAAAATAATCGAAAAAGGCGCGTTTATTGTTGGCGAGTTCTTTTGAGTATGTCATCAAATACCTGGTGTTGGAGTGCGGCGTCTTTTTCGGACCAATCGACGCCCTGGCGGGTTTGCCCCTGGATAAACACGTGATGCGAGGAGTCGACGAATTCGATTTTTGCCGGGAGATATTTTCCGATGAGTTTAGCGCCGTCGGGACTGGAAACCGGATCTTTGCTGCTTTGATATATAAAAAGAGTCGTTTCTAGTTTTATATTCTTAAGATTTTTCTTAGCTGTTTTGATCAGTGAAACCAATTGCTGCAACGTTTCGATGGGCCGGTTGTTGTACCAATGCTGCAACGTGGCTTTGTTTCGCCCTTCGTAGACCGCAGAATTTTTGATGAAGAAGCCAACAAACGGGGTTAAATAAATTTTCTTGTCTACCGGTATCAAAAACGGGTCAATAAACGTGATCGATTTTACGTTGCTAAACTGTCCCTGGGCCAGCGCATTCAAAATAAGAGGACACGAGGCAGAGGCGGCGATCAGGTGGATATCAGTGTAGCCTTTTTGAGAGAGGGCGTTATATTCATCGACGATCGGTTTCCCCCAGTCCTGCCAGGTGCTATTTCGAAACGTCTCCAAATCGCGGCCATGGCCGCCCAAAAGCACCAATGAGACCAGCGCGCCGCGCAACTCGGCATAGGTTCTAAATTCTTGCCATTCGTAGGTGGTGGCGGTGTAGCCGTGACATGCAATAAAGACAGGTTTGCCGGTGTCTGGGGGCAGCTGAGACACCAGCGAGGCCGTGTCGTGGGTTTTGGGGCTGTCCATCCAATCGTCTTCAAAATACACAGGGGAACCCTGCATTTTTTTAAGCATCAAAAGTCCGACAAGTAATAGTGCGAGGGCGATCCATTTTTTCATTTTAAAATTTCGGCGGCCAATTCGTTTATACCAATGCCTTTTTCCGAAGAATAGGGGATAACCCTATGATTGTGAAAGACTTCGTGGATTTTTTGAAGGCATTTGTGGCGTTCGGATTGATTGAGTTTGTCGATTTTGTTGGCGACAATGACGATGTTTTTGTGTTGTTCTTCCAGGCTATAGAGCATTTTGAGGTCATCTTCAGTTGGGCCTACTTTGGCATCGATGATTAGCACGACTTTGTCTTGTTGGAAGCGCGAGTCCAGCAGATACCAAAAAATTAATTGTTGAATCTTATTTCGAATCTCAAACGATGCTTTTGCATACCCATATCCCGGTAAATCTACCAAATAAAATGATTCGTTGATTAAAAATAGGTTGATCTGTTGGGTGCGGCCGGGATTCGAGCTGGTTTTTGCCAGGTGTTTTTTGCGGGTCAGCGAATTGATTAGACTGGATTTGCCGACGTTTGAGCGGCCGATAAAAGCTATTTTGGGGAGGCCGTCGTCCAAGAGCGGGTCGGATTGGACGATGCCTTTGATGAATTTTGCACTAGTGATTTTCACCTACTCATCATAGCAGCTAAAATGTCGGTGCAGTTGGGTCTGGTTTCCGGAGACAGTGACAGGCAGCGTCGCATCAGATCGGCGATAGTGGCCGGAATCTGTTGGTGACCTGCGTCCCTGTCTTGATCCAGAAGGCGCATCACACGGCCTTGCCAGGCGATGGGATAGACATCGCTATTGAATATGGAATTGTCTGCCATCGTTAAGACCGACTTTTCGCCAAGAACTCCTTTGATGGCGCTGTCGTTAGCCGGATTAAAACAATCAAAATTTCCGGATATTCTTCTTAATTCGCTTCTGAATAATTCAGTTAAGACTATGCCCAACGACCAAATGTCGGTTTTTTTGGACACCTTTGCCCGGTCTTGCATGGAATCAGCTTTGGATTCCGGAGAAAAATAGGCTCCGCCAAGGGTTTGTCGATCCATTCGCGGATAGGCTTCATGGTCATAAAATGAGGCGCCGGTATCGACTATGGCGCAAC